>CAILQO010000150.1 GCA_903836285.1 uncultured Chloroflexota bacterium | reverse complement strand
TCGGTCGCGACCTGCGGGCGCGCCGGTGGCAGTGGTGGGAGGCGGTCGGTCGAGAGCGCACGAATTCCACGGACGCCAAGTCTGATGCGTGGGCCGAGGATTCGTACGCCGTCGTCGATACCGACCCAGAGGCGGTGCGCCAACTCGCTCACGTCTACGGCCAGAACGCCGTGTTGGTATGGGACGGGGAACGCGGGTCAATCGTGTGGTGCGACCCCTGCCTCAACCCGCACTGCGGTGTCACCGGCGAAGGTGCTCCGTGACCTACTGCGACACATCCCTACCCCATACGGCGCGCAACGACGCGCGCACCACTCCAATGAAGGACTGAGCATGACCGCAACCCTCGAGTACCCCGTGGCCCTGGACAATGCGCCGGCACCGTCCGGGCTTGCAGGCTTCCTTGCCACGTTCGGCATCCGTCGGGCGTTTTCCTACGACGGTGTGGGCGAGGCGGACGCGGCGCCAATCTCGCGGTCGGTGCGTGATGCCCTTCGCCGACGCGTCAACGCCGTTGCCGACTCGCCGACGGCACGACGCCAACGGTCGCTCTACGCCTACGCCGCGGCGCAGGGCGTGATCTCGCGCGTGCATTCGATCAAGGCAGATGCCATCCGTGCTTCCGGTGAGGCCGTGACGGCGATCTTGGCCGGCCTGCCGGCGGGGGCGCGTGTCCTCGACCTTGGGTGCAGCACCGGCCATCTGTCCCTGTGGTACGCCCACCGGTTTCCGCACCTCCAGATCGTGGGGTGTGATTTCGTGCCGGAGGCGATCGATCAGGCGAGGGAGGCTGCCGCCGCGCGGGGTATCACCAACGCCCGCTTCGAGGTCGCGGACCTCGCGGTGGGGCTACCGGACGGACCGTTCGACGCGGTGATCAGCACGCAGGGGATCACCACGGTCGACGGTGACCGCGCCGCCGTGGTGGCTCACGCGGCGACAGCGTTGCGTCAGGGCGGACAACTCGTCGGTGTGGAAATCCTGCCGAACGCCCCCGCGGCGACGGCATTCATCGACGGCGCGGCGTCGGTTGGACTGGCCCTCGTCGGGGCGACGATGGCACCGTTCGAGGATGGCTTCGTCCCCGGTGCCTATCCAGTCCTCACGTTCGTAAGGGGCGGCGAACCGATCGAGGTCGACATCGCCGGCCTCTACGAGACGGCGCTTGTTGATCTGCGACGCCGCCACTTCCGTGCCTTGGGGTGGACCGATGAGGAGATCGAGGAGAACCGCGTCATGCGTGCCGCACGAGGTGAGTGCGACGAATGCAGCAGCTGCGGGGCCTAACCCGCGCCACACAATAAAAGGAATAATATATTGCAAAAATATACAAGAATATTGATCTGTTCCGACATACACAGTAACATCGAGGCGCTACAGGCGTGTCTGGCGGATGCCCAGGCACGCGGTGGCTTTGACCGCTTCTGGTCGATCGGCGACGTCGTCGGCTATGGCCCGGATCCGGTCGCCGTCTTGGACGAGTTGCGGGCGCTTGGCGACCGGTTCGTCGGCGTTCAAGGCAACCATGATCGGTTGTCCGTGAAGGCGGGAGGCTTGCATCCGCGCCCGGATTGGTGGTGGCAGCATGCCGACTACCGGAACTTCCTAGCGATGACGGCCACCGATCGGGCGTTCATCCGGTCGTGGCCGCATGACATTGTCGATCTGGGCTTCCGCCTGGTCCATGACCCAGACAAGCGGTACGTTGAGGACGCGTCGACGGCGGGGTGGGTACTTGCCGCCACCAGGCATGTGCGCCACGTTGTCGTGGGGCACTCGCACAAGCCGGGGTACTTCGTGACCACCCGGAAGGCTGGTGACGCGGCCGCGCCAACGGAGCGGTTCCGTCCGCTTCGTGACGGCGACGTCCTGGAGTTCGAGGCAGGGCGACGCTACCTGATCAATCCCGGCGGGCTTGGGCAACCACGCGACAGGGATGCGTCGGCGCCGTACCTGCTCGCGAGCATTCACGGCGACTCGGTGACGATCGAGGCGCGGCGGGTGGAGTACGACATGGAGGCGACCATCGCCAAGCTGCGCGACCTCGACTACCCGACGGAACTCGAGTGGCACTTGCGCCGCGGCACCGGGTAGCCGGACCTGGCGAGGAAGTGCGGGCGCCGCGGCCCATCGCGATGCGTCCACTGGACGCCTTGCTTGCGTGGTGGGTGGCTCCATGGTCCACCCAGCAGCGCCACAGGTACAGCCTTGGGGAGCCAATTCGGACGCGGGGAACGCCTTGGCCCTCACATTCGTTCAGGAACAGTCTCGGAACCATCTTGGGCTGACCCCGCTCGTTCGGCGTCCACCCGCGCTGCGCGCGCAGGGACGTTTCATTGATACTCGTGCTTGGCCCGAGTGAGATCGCTCACGGACGTTCGGTACCGCCGCGATGCAGGATTGGCGCCGGGGTCGCGACATCGCGACGCACGCCTGATTCATGACCAAGACCTCGCCACCACCGACCTTCCCGCGCCTGTTCCGGCGTTGGGTCAG
Organism: uncultured Chloroflexota bacterium; assembly: GCA_903836285.1. Taxonomy (GTDB): domain Bacteria; phylum Chloroflexota; class UBA11872; order UBA12225; family UBA12225; genus CAILQO01. The sequence continues at coordinate 268 of CAILQO010000150.1, read as the reverse complement.
GCCGCCACGCGGTACGGTCATGCTGACCTTCGACGTGCCGACGGGGTGGTCGGCGGTCGCACTCGTCGTCCTCGTGGCCGTTCTCCTTGCCGTTGACCTTCCGGGGTTGACGGTGGCGCTGCTGACGGCCGGGACGGGGAACCCGGCGAACGAGGTGCAGGCGAACACGGTGCGGTTGGCGACGGAGGGGGGGGAGGGGCCGGCGTTCGTGGTGCCGGCGCTGCTGCCCGGGGAGACGGTCGACCGGGCGATTGGCATCCGGTCGACG
>CAILQO010000149.1 GCA_903836285.1 uncultured Chloroflexota bacterium | reverse complement strand
GGGGGGGTCGTGGCGGCCCGCGAGGCGCGGCTGATGGCCTCGCGGCGCGCAACGCGATGAACCTCGCCTTCGCGCGGCAGGCGAAATGCAGCCATGACTTCGCGGAAGGCCGCTTCGTCTGCTGCCATGGCCTCCAGAAGCTGCTGTCGAGCGTCGTCAGCCATGTTGACCAACCTACGTGCGTCGGCGTCGACCGTCTCGAATGCGGGCCTGCCAACCGTGAGGCGTGCCACCATTGCCACGAGCGCCGCAGCAAGGGCGCCGATCATTCCGGCGGCGCTGCCACCTCCAGGTGTTGGTGATGGTGACGCAAGGTCGACGAGGTACGCGTCGACGGTGTGTGTGGTCGGATCGGTAACTACGCCCATCGGTTCGACTCTAGCCGCCGTGAGACGATGCCACGCCCCCGCCGTTTTGAACCGGTGATGACCGACCGCGAAGTCGCTCCGGGAGCGACGCCGTCGTGGCTCCGCCCGCTCGGCCCCGACCCCGACCTTGCCGACGTGACCGTGCGGGCCGCCGTCGTAGGACGCATGGCGGGGCGCGTCGCCGCACTGGCATCGGACCTTCAAATGCTTGCGCTTCTTCTCCAAGACGTGGCGGGAGGGGGCAGCCAGATCGCCCTGTCGCTCCCCGGAGATGCCCCGAAGCCCTACCCCATGCCCGGATCGGGCGGGACGTCCTCGGCCCCAGACAACGCCCACTCCCTTCCCGGGGTTCCATTGTCCTCTTCGCACACCCCCCCGACACCTCCCCAGTTGCGACGGGAGGGGGGTGAACGGCCCGACGACCCGTTCACACGTGCCGAGGCGGCCGTTTCGGCGCTGCGCGAGGCACTGAAGCCGGGCGGGGGCAGCCCGGATGTCCCTGAGTGAGCGATGGTGAACGCGAGGCGGCCTGGCCGACGACGGTCTGGTGCCTCGTCGGCCCAACCGCTGCGGGCAAGACCGCCCTAGCGCTCGAAGTCGCTGCGCTGGCCCCAGTGGAGATCATCTCTGCTGACAGCCGGATGGTCTACCGTTGGATGGACGTCGGCACTGCGAAGCCGGACGCCGCGGCGCTTGTCCGGGCACCGCACCACCTCATTGACGTTGTCGACCCGGACGAGCCATTCCCAGTCGTTGAGTGGGTTGCAAGGGCGCGCGATGCGATACGGCGCATTGCCGCAAGAGGTCGGCAACCCCTCATCGTGGGTGGCACGGGCCTGTATTTTCGCGCGCTCTGCGACGGGTTGGAGATCCCCCCGGTTCCGCCGAACGAAGCGTTACGCGCGGAGCTGGAGGCTTTGGCGTCAAGTGAAGGCTGGGAAGCCTTGCACCGAACGCTTCAGGAGGTCGATCCTGACGGTGCCGCCAGGATAGACGGGCGAAACGTGCGCCGTGTGGTGAGGGCGATAGAGGTCACGCACGTTACGGGGAAGCCATTCTCCGCGTGGCAGACACGTTCAGCCCCGCCGTTCGCGACGCGATGGTTGGGCCTTGACCTGCCCGTGGCCGAGCTGGACACCGTGATCGAGCGACGCGTCAGGGAGCAGTTTGACGCTGGCTTGGTCGCGGAAGTGCAACGGTTGCGCGACCGCGGGTTCGGCCGGTCGCTGCCACCCCTGACCGGTCTCGCCTATCGGGAGGCTGCCCAGCTCCTCGATGGTGTGGCCGGAGCCTCAGAGGCGATTGCCCGGTACGCGGCAAGCACCCGCCAATACGCGCGTCGGCAACGATCCTGGTTCCGCCCGGACACGCGAATTCGTTGGCTCGACGCACGAATCGCGAACGCCGCTGACGCATTGGCACACTTCCGGCAATGAGTGGGCGCATCTCTCCTGCATTGTTGCTCCCGTTCGAGAAGTGGCATGGAGCGGGCAACGATTTCGTCATCGCCGACGCCCGCCCGGGTGCGCCATGGCACGCAATCGTGTACCCGGATAGGGCTGCCGTGCGTCGGGCAGCGCGCGACGTGTGTGACCGCCATTATGGGGTCGGAGCGGATGGGCTGCTCCTTGCGACAGACGATCCAGTCACGGGAGTTGCCATGCGGATGTGGAACCCGGACGGTACTGAGAGTGAGATGTGCGGGAACGGGTTGCGATGCTTCGGCGCGTGGCTGCGCGACCGGCGTGAGATAGGCACGGGGACGCACCGTGTTGCGACTGGCGCAGGTGTCCTGACGGTCGAAGTCGGGCAGGATGGACAGGTGTCGGTATTCATGGGACGGCCCAAACTCACTGGCGCAGAAATCCCGGTGATCGGTGCCAAGGACGGCCCCGGCGAGATCACTTCGGTGCTGCTTCCGGGTTGGGCCGGGAGTACCGTGGAAGCGACCTGTGTCTCAATGGGAAACCCCCATGCCGTCGTGTTCACCACGGACGTGGCCGATGTGCCGCTCGAGACCTTCGGCCCGCAGATTGAGTGCCACCCGTCGTTCCCGCGACGTGCAAACGTGGAAGTCTGCGTGGTCGAGGATCGCACGGCGGTCGTGGTACGCGTCTGGGAGCGTGGTGCGGGCGCCACCCTGGCTTGCGGTACCGGTGCGTGCGCGGTGATGGTCGCGGCGCGACTGCATGGTCTGGTTGGTCCGCGTGCCGAGATCAAGATGCCGGGAGGGACCCTCGTCACTGTGTGGCACGGCGGGCCGGGGGACACGGATCACGACGTCCTGCTGACGGGGCCGGCAGTGCGTGTGTTCAGCGGAACGTGGTTCGGGGCATGATTGAACGAACAGGGGCCGATGTCCGCGAACATGGGTGCTAGCTGGAGGGATGACGTCGGGTGGCACGGCGAACTAACTGGGGCGTGGGAATGGCGGCGGACGCGGCGGCGCGTGCCGAGGCAGCTGCAGACGGCGCGACGAGCGGCGGACCAGAGCGCGCGATCCTCGCCGCCGTGGACATCTCCCGGCGCACGACGGCCGCGCGCTACGGCCGCTCCGAAACCCTTCCGGTTGCGGAGAGCCTTGCGGAGCTCGACCGGCTGTCGACGACCGCAGGTGCGGAGGTGGTCGCCACGGTTGTGCAACGCCTTGAGCACCCTGAGCCGGCCACGTTCATGGGGCAGGGGAAGGTTCAGGAGCTGCGGGAACTCAGGATGGAGCATGGCGCCGATCTCGTGATTTTCGACGACGAGCTGACGCCAACCCAGCAGCGGAATTTGGAAAAGGGGGTCGGTTGCAAGATTGTTGACCGGACCGCGCTGATCCTCGACATCTTCGCGCAGCGTGCCCGGACCCGCGAGGGTCAGTTGCAGGTCGAGCTTGCGCAGCTGCAGTACCTGCTGCCCCGACTCTCGGAACTATGGGTGCAGTTCTCCCGCCTCGGCGGGGCATCGTCCGGTGGAGGAGGTGGCGGGCGCATTGCGACTCGCGGTCCCGGTGAGACGCAGCTTGAGGTCGACAGACGCGCCATTCGTGAGCGTATCGCGATGCTTAAGGAGCGGATCGAGGGAGTGAGCGACCACCGGCACCGCTACCGCGAGCGTCGGCAGCAGGACGGCATCCCGGTGGTAGCCCTGGTCGGCTACACGAACGCCGGCAAGAGCACGCTTCTCCACCACCTCAGCGGTGCAGACATCCTTGTCGAGGACAAGCTGTTCGCCACTCTCGACCCGACGACCAGGCGCATTGCTCTACCACGAGGCCAGCAAGTGCTGTTGACCGACACGGTGGGTTTTATCCAGCGCCTGCCGACCTCGCTGGTTGCGTCTTTCCGGGCCACGCTGGAAGAGATCGATCAAGCGGACGTCCTGATCCATGTGGTCGACTCGCGCAGCCCCGCGATGCTTGCGCAGATTGAGGCGGTCGGGCGCACGCTGGACGACCTGAAGATCCAAGCAAAGCCGATCGTGACGGCGTTCAACAAGGTGGATCGGCTGTCCAGCGACGAGCTTGGCGCGCTTGGCATGGCGCGCTTCCCAAACCCGGTTCCGATCGCGGCCGTTAACGGGACCGGGATCAGGGAGCTGCTAGGTGTGGTGGAAGCGGTCCTGGACGAGCAGGAGGGGGCTGTCCCGGTGAGCGTGCTTCTCCCGTACGCTTCTGGCGCGCTGCTGCATGCCTTCCGTGAGCGTGGGACGATCAGCTCGGAAGCATATGTGGAATCCGGGACTCTCGTGACCGGCACCATGCCTCGCCGGCATCTGGACGCATTCCTCCCGTTCCTGGTTGAGGGCGCCTAGAACGACAAGGGACCGGCGAGCGTTGAACCAGTGCGCTCCCGCGTTGCTACGACAGAGTGGATTTACGTCCCAGTCTGCTCGCCCGCGCCGAAACTACCCCTCCCCCTACCCCGTACCGACGCGAAAACGCCGTTCTAGCTACGATGGCACCCGTGCAGCGAACTGCTGAAAGCGCGATTGTTCTCGCGTCAGCGCGCGAAACCGTGTGGTCATTATGCTGGGCGGGCGCCGTGCTATTGGGCAGTCTCGTGTGGAGCGGCCGTGACGCACTGGCATCCGCGCCGCGCGTGACTGTCGCGCTTCGCGTCGGTGGGGTTGCGTCCGCGCGCGTGGCGGTCGGTGAGACGCTTGCGGTCGATATCCTCGCGACGACGGCAGCCGAGATCGATGGTGCCCGGGTCACAGTGAGCGCGGACCCAACATACTGGCGCTTCGATGGCGGGTCGAGGGTCCCAATGTTCCCGATACTGCCCGGGGTATCGGGCGCCGGAGAACCGGGGCGATACCGACTCGATGTCGCGCGTGCCGTTTCACCGTGGCCAACGGGTACCACCGTCCTTGGCACAATGCGCTTCGTTGCCACCGCCAATGGGTCGACCACGATTGGGGTCGTTTCAACCGGCGCCGAACGGACACGTGTTGCCGGCAACCGCGAAGAGCTTGCTCTCGCCACGAGCGCGCTGTCCGTGGTCATCGGGGAGCCGGTTCCGACCGTGACCCCGTACCTGCCCCCGCCAGTCGCACCTGCACCGCCGGCACCGGTGGCGTGGAGGCCGAGCGCACCGGCACCAGCTCCGTCGGGTTCCGCCGAAGCCGCGGTGCCAACGGCGCCCTCCCCCATTGCGACGGGAACGGGAGAATTGGCGTCAGTTGCTCCGCCTGCGTCCGCGGTTGGTTGGGTTGGTAGGGCGGTAGTGGTTGAGGGGCAGGGCCCGAACGCCATTCCTGCCGGGTTCGAGCCGGGGCAGCGACCGGTCGCAAGCGAGTTTTCGGCCTATTACGAGCGGGCTGCGGGGATGCGGTTGCTCGGCAGGCCCATGGGGGACGCAAGACTTCGTGGGGGCTTGGTGATCCAGTACTTCGAGAAGGGACGGCTCGAGCTCCACCCAGATGCCCCAGAGGACTGGCGGTTCCAGCTCGGGCTGCTCGTCGATGAACTGGCACGGATGCGCGCCCTCGTGCCGTTGGGTGGGGATACCAGCACGATGACGTATGCCGATGTGGCTCGGCTTTCGGCGGCGTCGCTGCGGGTAAGTCCACCCGATGGGTTCGGTGGTGGGGTCAGTGACATGCCGGATGGGAGCACCTTCGTGCCCTTCGACGCGGCGTTGACCCCGGCACCCGGTCACTATGTGCCCCGCGATTTCTGGCGCTTCCTGAACGACCCAAGCGTCTTTCCAGGTGGGTGGCTGCACGACGCGGGTTTGCCGATAACCCCCGTAGCCGAGGCAGTCGTGACCAAAGGGGGAGTGACGCGCCCGATACTCATTCAGGCATTCCAGCGAACGATCCTGACGCTCGATCCGTTGAACCCGGCGGACTACGTCGTGGAGTGCGCTAATGCCGGCACCGACTTCCTGCGAGCGATTGGTCCGGGCTGACCTCCCTCAACCGCAGCGCTGCCGCCTGATGCGCGGGTAGTTGGGCCAGCGCTTGCATACGATTGCCGCGATCAGCAATGGTTGCCCATGATCATCTCGCAGACCCCGCTCCGGGTCAGCTTCCTTGGCGGAGGAACCGACTTCCCGGCTTACTACGCGGCCCCAGGTAATCCGCGCGGTGGTGCGGTGACCGGGGTCGCGATCGACAAGTCTGTGTACGTCATCGTCAAGCAACGTTTTGACGACCGTATATACCTCAACTACTCCCGGAAGGAGATCGTCGATACCGTCGACGAGCTGCAGCATGGGTTGGCGCGCGAGGCAATGCGCCTGACGGGCGTGACGAATGGCGTGGAGATCACGACCCTCGCAGACGTGCCCTCTGAAGGCAGCGGACTTGGTTCATCGAGTGCCATCACCGTCGGCTTGCTGAATGCGTTGTGGGCGTACCAAGGAGAGAGCTTCACCGCTGGGGAGCTTGCGGCGCAAGCGAATCGCATCGAACTCGGTATTTTGAAGAGACCGATGGGCGTTCAAGACGCCTACCTAGCAGCCCTCGGCGGCATCCGACATGTCACGTTCGGGCCCCGCGACACGGACGCAATCCGGTGGGAGCGCGTGGACCTGCCACGGCAGGACGTGTCCCGGCTCTGCGCAAACCTGATGCTTTTCTACACAAACAAGACCCGGAACAGCTCCATGATCCTCGCAGCCCAGTCTGCCAACATTGTTGATCGAACGGTCGTGCTTGACGCACTTCGTGAGCTGGCGGAAGAGGGGGCGCGTCGGATCGCCGCTCGCGACTTCGACGCGTTTGGTGCGCTGCTGCACGAGGGTTGGAGGCTCAAGACGCGCCTCGCAGACGGCATCAGCGATGTTGTGGTTGACGAGTTATATGCCCGCGCACGTGATGCCGGAGCCCTCGGCGGCAAGATCGCTGGGGCCGGCGGCGGTGGGTTCCTCCTGCTTTACGTTCCGCTGGCGGCACAGGACGCGGTGCGTTCGGCGATCGGCAGTGACCTGCGTGAGATGCCGTTCCGGTTCGAGCGTGATGGGACACGGATCGTGTTCAACTCGAGGCGGGATCCCTACTACTAGCACGGCGAACATGCCGGGCAGGCGCGAACGCGGGTACTGCTCGGGTCGCTATGATCATCTTCACGGAACGCAACGCGAAGGAGCAGGTCCATGAGGATTGGATGGGTCGGGGCGGTGGCTGGGTTGGCGGCGGTGGGAGCCGTGGTTGCGGCGAGACGGCTCTTCGCGTCTGACGATGATGCTGGTGCACTTGACGTCGGCGCACCACTCGGCCCGAGGCGCGAGGGGCTTGACCCGACCCTGCTGGAAATCCTGGCGTGTCCGGACGACAAGCAGCCGGTGATCTACCAACGCGAAGGTGATGCGGAACGTCTGACGTGCACTTCGTGCGGCAAGCGATATCCGGTCCGGGATGGCATCCCGGTAATGCTTATCGATGAGGCGACCGTCGGGCCCGTGCCAACGGCTGGCGAAGTTGAAGCGGCTATCGCCGTCCGCCCTGAGGGCCGGCCGGCAATCGTGGGCGTCATGCCAACTCCGGCCGCGTCACCGACCGCCTCAGCGCCAGACGTGCATAGCCCCACGCCGCTAGACAGCTAGCCACGGTTCCGTTCGGTACCCGGCTCATCTGCGATTGTGGCCGGCGTTCATGCGTCGGTTACATTCTGCCGATGTCGCGTGAGTACCTTGGGTCGTTAAGCCGGGAAGATCCTGTCTGCGCCATCTTGACCGGTCAGGTGTTGCCGAAGCTTGGGGTTCAGTCCACATCGCCGAGATTTCGCGTCTATCGGCTTGGCGGATCGAACGCGGTGTTTGAATACGAGCACCGTGACACTGGTCGCAGAATAATCGGGAAGTTTTACGGTTCATCAGGGCAGGAGCCATCCACAAAGGCGATCATCCGAATGTGGAGGGAGTTTCGCGCGCTCGACCGCATGGAACGGATCGGTCTGCAGGGATACCCGCACCATGTCGCACGCGCTCTCGCCGCGGCTCCTGACCACGGTGGGGCGATATTCCTGGAGCATCTCGACGGGGAGACCCTCGGCACTGCCCTCGACGGCGTGTCCAAGGGTCAGATGCCTGGACCCGTCCTGTACGAGAGATTGACCGCCTTGGCGTATTTCCTCGCGACGATGCACAACCGGACGGTGCGCGACGAACTCGTGGAGTTCGAGGATGATGTCAAATATCTGAAGAAGCTCGCCGACGGCCTACGCGAACATCGTCATATCACCGAAGGGCGCGTACGCGAGTTTGAGCATCTCACCGAGCGCTGGGAGTCTTTTGCACCGATGTGGCAGGACCGACAGGTCTGCCTCCATGGGGATGCCACTCCAGCAAACTTCCTGTTTACCCAAGGGCTTTGGGTCGGCGGCATCGATTTCGAGCGGAGCCATTACGGTGACCGAGTGTTCGACGTCGGTCGGATCGCCGGCGAGATCCAGCATCACTTCATGCTGCACCAAGGGAGCCGATCAGCCGCGGAGCCGTACATCGGACACTTCCTGTGGGAGTACGCCTGCCATTTCCCGGATCGGGCGCTCGCGTTTGAACACATCTGCAAGCGGGTCCCCTTCCAAGTCGCGACCACGCTCCTCCGGATCGCAAGAAATCCATGGATCACTGCGGACTATCGCGTGCAGCTAGTCGTGTCCGCGCGGGATGCACTGGCCTCACGCTAGGTTAGTCGCCCCTGGGTTCGTGGCACCGTGCCGCTGATCGAAGGGACTTGGCCGATGTCGAAAGCACCTACGCCAGTCGCGCGCGCAACTGCGCCCAGATCGCCAGTCGATGCGGTCATCTTTGATATCAACGGTACGATTATTGACATCGAAACCGAGGAGTGGGGTCGGACGACCTTGCGCCAGATCAGTCGATACCTGAGTTACATTGGGATCAGCTGCGGTACCTCGGAACTGGTTGAACTGGTTCGAGGGGGCGTGCGACGTCAAGTTGAGGCGAGCACCGAGCGCCACCCTGAGTTTGATGCCGTTGAACTGTGGCGCACGGTGATTGACACGCTCACGAACGCGAGTCGCCCGGTCAGCTCGACGAGTGTCGGCGGTAGGACTTGGGCTTCGCCCATACTCGGCGATCCTGAGCTGGCACTGCACTTGGCCCAACTGCAGCGCGCTCTCTCTCGACGGCGCTTGCGGCCATATCCTGAGGTCGAGGAGGTACTCGCCGCTCTTCGACCTCAATATAGGCTCGCCATTGTCTCGGATGCACAGAAGGCATATGCCCGCTCTGAACTCGCTGAGACCGGCCTTTCCGGGTATTTCGACGCGATCGTGGTCTCCGGTGAACTCGGGTTCCGCAAGCCTGACCGCCGTATCTTCGACGCCGCACTCGCTGCCGTCGGGACCACCGCGGATCGTGCGATCTTTGTCGGCAATGACATGCATCGGGATGTGTTCGGGCCAGCCCAGCTAGGCATGCGCACGATCTTCACGCCGACTCGATTCGGGGACAAAGACTTCCCGGGCGCCAAGCCTGACTATATTGCCCACAACTTCGGCCAAGTCCTGGACGGCGTACAGCGTCTGGCCGGGCGCTAGTGCTCCGGCGCGCGGGCCGGCCGGTTCACTGTGTTCCGTTCAATGTAGTCGCTTGCTTGAAGGCATGGCTCCGACGGGCGGCGGTGGTTTCTAATCGCATGGTCCACCGCTGAAGCGATTCCCGGTGCGACGGCCGCAAGCCCTGGCATCTGCTCACACCGCACTTCAGTTGCGCGCACGCCGACAATGGGTGGAAGCCCGAGGCGCATTGCACTGCGTGCGCCTTCACCCGTCGCAACCAAAATCGAAGCAACACCCGCGGCGCGTCCAGCCTCCAGGTCGGTGACGTTGTCGCCGATGAATGTTGATCGGTCGAGCGCGAGGCCAAATCGTTGAGCCAACGTCAGGAGCATCCCCGGCCGGGGCTTGCGACACGCGCAACCATCTGCTGGGGAGTGCGGACAGTGGATGATGGCGTCTAGGCGACCGCCGGCTTCGCGGATGCTCGCGGCCATGTTGTCGTGGATCGCACTGAGCGACGCTTCGGTTAGGTAACCGCGCCCGACGCCTCCTTGGTTCGTCACGACGAAGGTCGGGATGTTCGCGTCGGCGAGCGCGATGAACGCGTCGACCGCCCCCGATAGGAAGGCGAAGTCACGCCATGAGTGCACGTATGACCCCGTGCGCTGCTCGTTCACTACCCCGTCTCGGTCGATGAAAACCGCGCCGCCGGTCAACGTGCCGCCGGAAGCATCGGATGCCGTAGGGCTGAGGTTTGAAACAACTGGGGTATGCGGCTCGGACCCGGCCATCGTTCCGACATTATGGGTGAGGGGGGTTCAGAGAATCCCGCCCCGCTCGAAAATGGAGATGCGGGGGAGTGCCTACGCGATGCCAGCGCCGCTGGATCGTACTGACGGCATCGGAGACCCGCCCGGCTCAACAGCCGGACGCCAAGGAGGGCGACATGGTTGAAGTAGCCAGGGTTCCGTTTCGAACCCTGTATGGTGGAAAGGATCCGCCAGGATCCTCAACTCCCAATGCCGGTCGGGGGCCACGCAGCAATGCCGGTCCAGCGCAGGCCGCCCGGCTGGCGGCGCTTGCGAGCTTGGTCCGCAGCGGCCAGTATCGGGTTCCAGGAACCACTGAAGACGGCTCGCCATTGCGCGCGTACCGACAGGTCAGCGCGGCGGTGTAGGTCGCTGGCAGCCGACATCCAAGGGGCTCGGCACGGTCTCCCGTTATCACGGGATTCCGCGCCGTGCCTCGACGGCGCTGGGGCTATCGCAGTGGTT
>CAILQO010000148.1 GCA_903836285.1 uncultured Chloroflexota bacterium | reverse complement strand
CTACCTCCCGGGTGAACTCGAGTCGGGACGTGCCCACGCGCGCGTCTCGGCAGGGATCCCGCTCGACCAGCCTACGCGCGCGTCACTCCGGTCAGCAGCCGAGGACGCCGGGATTGGCTACAACATTGAATTGCCATCACACTCGTAAGCACGAAGGGCAACGTTGCCTCCTTTTTCTGGAAGGACATGGGAGTAGCCCATGAGTAGTGGTGGCGATCTGAGCGCCGAACTGGTTTGCCCGGCTGACGATCGCTTGCGAAGGGCTAGGCAAGGTTCGTCCGAACGCTGCGCTGCGCCTCGCTCCACCGCATGTACTGCACGTGCGCCACACCTTCGATATTTGCACCGTCTCGCAGGACGTCCAGCACGTGCGGAAACGTGTCGGCGACCACCCGGATGGAGCGTGCAGGGTCGCCTGAGAGTTCGTCGAGGGCGGCGCTGTACGCGGTTCTGAGAGCCTCATCCAGCGGACTGAGCGACGGGCCGGCGTCAAGGAGCGCGACCGCGCTGGGGCCCACTTGGTGCTCGGCGCGTGACGGCACCGGCATCGCGATGCCGTCCGGACGCTCCCCGAACGCTGCAAGGACAGCGATTGCAGCGGCGTAGGCGGCGCGATGCGCTGGAAGGTCGAGGTCGAAGTCGAGGGAGACGACCGAGTCTACCGCTGCGTCCGCCGCACCTGCCGCGACGTGGAGGGCCTGCGAAACTACGTCCATCCGACCGCTCCTCACCGCGTCTGCCCCTGAGGCAAAAGCCACGCAGAGTTGAGTATCCGATACGCGGCTACCTGCCAGGGGTTGCGAGACCGTTCACGGCAGGCGGCCCGTAGCCGACACCTCACGGGCGAGGCAAGCGGCGGAGACCGTAGCGGCACCGACCGCCCGGCAAGCGCGGGCTGCTTCGACGAGCGTCGCGCCGGTCGTCATCACGTCGTCGATCAAGAGAACGTGAAGGCCGTGGAGGGGTGCCGTGCCCCGGAACGCACCCGCGACGTTTGCTCGGCGGGCGGCGCGACCGAGCCCCACTTGCGAGTCGGTCTCCCGGATGCGGGCGACGGCGTCCATGGTCGCCCACCCGCATGCGCGAGCCAGATGACCTGCGAGGAGCCGTGACTGGTCGTAACCGCGCGCATCGAGGCGGCGCGGATGGAGCGCCACGGGAACAACCACGGGCGCCACGCCGTTGGTCACAGCCAATGCCGGGGTGATCAGTAGGCTTGCCAACGGCCGAGCCACATCGGGGCGGTCCCGATACTTCAAGGCATGGATCGCCTCACGGATCGTGCCCTCGAGCGTCGCGGCGGTTCGGGTCCGCGGGAGGTCCTTGCCAGCCAGCCGACAGGACCAGCACTCGGTAACGGCCCCGGGAGCCTGAGTGACAGCGTCAAAAGGGCCGCCACACGTCGCGCACGTGGGGCCGGCGATTGGCGGGACGGTGCGCAGGCACTCGTCGCAGATTGGCTCGCCGGTGCGACCACATCTGGCGCAGGATGCGGGCATGGTCGCGTCCAAGATTGCGGAAGCGACGGTGCGGAAGGTATCGCGCCAACGTCTCCCGGTCATTCCATCGTGTCCTCCGTCTCCCCTCTCCCGTCGCGACAGGGGAGGGGACGGGGGTGAGTGCTCTCTATCTGCCCGTCGCCCGGCGCAACGGGTGACGGATACGGGGTGGTGGCTGGGCGGGTGGGGCGGTACTCCCCGTACCCACAATGGCGTACATCTTGCACTGCGATGCGAGCTGTGCGCCGCGACCCTCAGTTTTCCGGAGGAACTGCCGATGATGGTGGTGAACCGGGACGGATGCGCTGCGTACCGCCGATGCGGGCGCGGGGATGGCATCGGGGTCCGATCGGAATGGAGTCCGAGCAATGGTGGCGATCGACACGAGGACCGGGGCGTCCATTCCGGTCGGTGGGGCAGCGTTGCTGAGTGGCCCTGCTTTGGTCATCGGGTCGGCACGTCGCCAAGATGAGGCCGTCAGACGCCCGGCGGGCGTGCGCGCCCCGGACGGCGCGAACCGGCGTCCTGCGAACGATCCAGTTCGCCAAGGTCGCCTGTCCGGAACCTCTGCCGCCACGGCCGATGCGCCCGACGTCTCCTCGCTCGATCAAATTGAAGCGCAGCTGCCGGGTTTGCAGCGTCAACCGGTGCTTCCGGCCCGGTGGGGCGTGCCAGCGTACTTCGCGGGGGCGCCGTTCGGCCCTCCGTACGAGCTTACCCCACGGATGGCTGAGTGGGAGTTGAGCGCGAGCACGGCGCACGCGTTCCGGGGTTCCGACCGGGCAGGGAGAATGGCGCTCGCCGCGCAGCCACGCTCCGAGCGATTGCTCTCCAGCGGCCAGTTCCTCAGCCAGATCTATGGGCAGACCCCAACGCCCCAGTACGCCGGCCTGAGTTTCGACGCGTACCTGTAGGGAGGCAGTTCGCGGTCACGTCGGCACGACCGGGCCTTCGCATACGCGCAGCCTGACCCGAAGTTTTTACACTCCCTGCCCCGCCCGCCCCAGCAGGGAAGGCGGCGTACCTCTGAAAACGACACAGGGGTATCGACGCCCCAATCACGCGGGGACATCAGGCCTCGGCGCCGACCATCTCCAAGGTAGCAGCAGCGCTGTCCTGAACGATCAGGGACCCGTCCCTGACAGATACGTGAACGGTCCGCCCGGCTTGGGAGCGACCGGCTCCGCCTTGGTAGGTCGTATCGACCATCGCATCCTCGATGTGCTGGCTGATGAGCTGGCGGAGTGGCCGTGCGCCCGAGTACGTTGTGTCCGCGAAGGCCTGCTCCCCGAGCCATTCGGTCACGCCCTCATCCCAGGTCACCTCACTCGACCGGGTGCGCGCGGTCGTCGCCGTGCGCACCATCATCATTCGGGCGACCGCCACGAGGTCCTCGCGCGCCAGTACGTCGAAGACCACCGTACCGTCGATCCGGTTGAGGAACTCCGGCAGCAGGCGACGCTTGACCTCGCCTTCGATGGCGGCACGCGTGGCACCGCTGTTTGACGCGATTGTGGCACCACGTGCATCGACCTGCGATCCAGTCACGAAGCCGAGGCGCCCAGCGCGTGCCAGCTCAGTGCCGTAGTTTGCGGTCATCAGGATGACGGTGTTCCGGAAGTTCACCTTCCGCCCCTGTCCATCGCTCAGGTGCCCGCTGTCCAAGACCTGCAAGAGCGCCGTGAGCACGCGAGGGTGCGCCTTGTCGATCTCATCGAACAGGACGACGGCGTACGGGCGGCGTCGGACACGTTCGGTAAGGTCACCGGCTTGGTCGTAGCCCACGTAGCCCGGTGGCGCGCCGATCAGCCGGCTGACGTTGTGCTCCTCCGAGAACTCGCTCATGTCGACGCGGATCAGGGCGTCCTCAGTGTCGAACAGGTACTCGGCGAGGGCGCGCGCGACCTCCGTCTTGCCGACGCCGGACGGGCCCACGAACAGGAAGCTCCCAACCGGGCGGTTCGGGTCACCGAGGCGCGCGGCGTTGCGCCGGAGCGACCGGCCGAGGGCCGCGAGCGCCGCGAACTGCCCGACGACTCGCTTCTGCAGGCCGACCTCCAGATTGATGAAGCGCTCCCGGGCACTCTCGGTGAGGTTCTGCACGGGGACTCCCGTCCATGCGGCCACCACCTCGGCGACATCCACCGCGCCAATGTGGCCCGCCTCGCTGACAATCCGCGTGCGCCACTCTTCCCGGATTTGGTCGGCTTCGGCGGCGAGTCGGCGCTCCTCCTCGCCGAGCTGACTCGCGCGCTCGTATTCGCGCCACTCGGCGGCGTGATCGCGCTCGATCCGTGCCTGGTCACGCAGGCGCATCACCTGCCGGAGTGAGTCGGGGGGCGTCTGGCGCGTCACCTTCACCCGGGCAAGGGCCTCGTCGATCAGGTCGATGGCCTTATCCGGCATCGCGCGGTCCGTGAGGTAGCGCGCTGACAGGCGCGTAGCGGCGGAGATTGCGTCATCGCCAATGGCCACACCATGGAACTGCTCGTACGCGGGGCGCAGGGCCTGAAGGATGAGGTCCACTTCTTCCGGTGACGGCTCATCGACGTGGACGGCCTGGAAGCGCCGCGCGAGTGCGCCATCTGCCTCGATGTAGCGCCGGTACTCCTTCCAGGTCGTCGCACCAATGCAACGAATGTGGCCACGCGCTAGGGCGGGCTTGAGGAGGCTTGCGGCGTCCATCGCTCCCGAAGCGCCGCCGCCGGCGCGCATGAGCATGTGGATCTCGTCGATGAAGACAATGACGTCGCCCGCCTTGACGATCTCGGCGACGACGCCCCGCAAGCGTTCCTCGAAGTCACCGCGAAAGCGGGTGCCAGCCACCAGTCCGGGCAGGTCCAGCTGGATCAGGCGCATGCCGTGCAGAGCGTCGGGGCAGGTCCGGGTCGCGATCTGCTGGGCGAGGCCCTCAACGATGGCGGTCTTGCCAGTACCGGCCTCACCGACGAGGACCGGGTTGTTCTTGCCGCGGCGCAGCAGGATCTGCGCGAGACGCTCGAGCTGGAGTTCGCGGCCGACGAGCGGATCGAAGCGCCCGCTGCGCGCCATCTGTGTCAGGTCGCGCCCGAACTGGGCAAGCAGGCTTTCCTTCGCGCCGTCGTCGCCTCGGGCCTTGCGCTCGCGCTCGGGCGGGGTGCTGCCTCCAGTGCGCCCGGCGCCGCTCCGCGCCTGTGCATCGACCGGCGGGCGCGGCGGCGAGGCCGTCGCGGCACGTCCGGGATCGCGTGGTTCGTCGCGTCCGCTCGCATGGTGGCGGAGTTGGTCGGCGTCGACGCCGAGTGAAGCGAGGACGCGGGCCGCCACGAGGCTCGGGTCACCGAGGATCCCGAGAAGCAAGTGCTCTGTCCCGATGTACTCGGACCCGAGGGTCTCGGCCTCGGCGCTTGCGCGGCGCAGGCAGTCCCACGCGGCCTGATCGAGCCCGATCCCCCGGCTATCCGGGGATCGGCCCACCGAGAGGTGCCCGACCACTTCCTTGACGACGCGCTGCGGGTCGATGCCCTGTCGGCGGAGCAGGCGCGTGGCAACCGCCTCCGGCACGGCGGCGATCGCAAGCAGGATGTGCTCGGGGCGGATGCGATCGTGCTGGAAGAACGCCGCTTCCTTCCGCGCCAGGGCGATGATCTGGCGGCTCATCTCGGAGAGCCGGCCGAAGCCGTCAGTTGCCATTGTCCACCCTGTTCACCGGGGCGCGGTCCGTGTCAAGGCCCCCCTGACGGCCGGAACGCCCCGCGGCCCATGCCGATTCCACGGTAATCACACGGGGCATTTGCCTGCCGGAACGACATGCGTGCTATCACCCACCCTCACTGTTCCAGAGGACCGCTTGTCCTGCCGAGTATACGGGGATTGTCGCGATGAACCGGGGGACCGTTGTTTCCCCGGGCACTCCCTCGACCCGCCCTGAAATGCCCCCTGCACCCCCGAAGCCCCCGACCGAGGCCCGACCCCCCCCAGCTGGGCGACATAGGAGCCTGCGATGGGGAGACCCCTAGCCGAAGGCGAACGAAGGACCATACGGAGAAAAAATGAGAACCGGAGAGGGGATACGGAATCCCGCCCCTGCCCCGACCCCCGTGGGAGGGAAGGAACGAGCACGCATTGGAGACATATGATCGCCCAGCAGCCCGACGAACGAGGGCATACGGTGGTCCCCAATCGAAGGCCCGAGGATCGAGGGCAGACGGCGGCCGGAGGAAAGGGATACGGGGGATATCGTCGGGGATGCAGGTGGATGCCCGTTTTGGAGGGGTCGTGATGGACGACGTTGTGGGCAGGTTCGCGCACGAGGACCCGCGGTCCGCGCAGGCACGCCGCCGGTTCATCGCACTGGTCGCCAACGGGAACACGCGGTTTGACGTCGCGATGGCGGCGCTGCTTGTCGCCGCGGAGGATCGACCCGAGACGGACGTTGCGGGTGCGTTGTCGCGCCTCGATTCGCTCGGGGGGCGAGTGAGGGAGCTGGTCGAACTGGCACGCGGCACGCAGGCGGGGGTGCACCCGGACGAAGTGGCGATCGGTGAGCTGCACCGCGTGCTCTTCGACGAGCTGGGCCTGCGCGGGGCGAACGCGGACGAGTACGGGCGACCCGAGTCCAGCTTCCTCGATGTCGCCCTCGACCGGCGGCGGGGCTTGCCGATCACCCTCTCGATCGTCTACTGCGCGGTGGCGCGACGTGCGGGCCTTGACGCGGTAGGCATCGGGCTACCGGGACACTTCATCGCGGAGTTTCGCGGGGCAGACATGCGCGTCCTCGTCGACCCGTTTGACGGGGGCCGCCGCCTGACGAACGAGGATGCGGCCGAAATCGTCGCCCGGGTGACCGGCAGGTCACGCTTCGAGCTGGGGCCACAGCACCTGCAGGCGGTTCCAGCAAGGCGCACGATCGTCCGCGTGCTCGAAAACCTCAAGATGGCGTACGTGAGGGCGCGGGACTTCTCAAGGGCGCTCGCAGCGGTGGAGCGGCTGCTGGTCGTCTCACCGACGGCAGAGCTTGTGCGGGACCGGGGCCTGCTGCTGAGGCAAGTCCCAATGGCTGACGGGGTGAACCTCTCCGCCGCATGGTTCGACCTCGACCTGTATGCGCGCCTGATGGCGCACGCCCCAGACGCGCCCGCGATCGAGCGCCTCGCAAGGGAAACCTGGCGCGACTTGGGGCGCAACAACTAGCGATTCAGGGGAGATGGACCCCCTCCCCCAGCCCCTCCCCCGCTGCGACGGGAGAGGGGAGAAGGGCCGTGAGTGACCGAAGAATGGTGGTCTTGCGGGGGGTGGGCCGGCGGGGGCGCCGGCGGTCCCAGTGTGGGACGACCCCATCCCCCGTGCCCTTCCCCGGGTGCGACGGGGG
>CAILQO010000147.1 GCA_903836285.1 uncultured Chloroflexota bacterium | reverse complement strand
CCGGTCGCGCCATTGCACTTGCCGAGGAACTCCTGGCGATCGAACAGCGCCAACTGCCGTCGCCAACGCGCCACGAAGACGGCAACCTCCTTGCCAAGCGTCGTTGGCGTCGCGGGTTGCCCGTGGGTCAGGGCAAGCAACGGCAGTTCTCGCGTGGCAATGGCCATTTTGGATGCTGCCGCGACGAGGGCGTCGGCGCGCGTGCGCCACGGGCCTCGCACGCCATCGCGCAGCATCAAGGCGTATGCGAGGTTGTTGACATCCTCCGAAGTAAGGCACACGTGCAGGAACGGCACGTGTGCCTCCAAGCCCATCGCAGTCAGCTGCCCGCCCAAGTAATACTCAACTGCCTTTACGTCGTGGCGGGTACGAGCCTCGATAGCCTTCACCTTCGACGCCGCGACACCGTCGAAACGTTCGGCGATACCACGGATCAGTGCCTGTTGCGCGCCATCGAGTGCCGGCACCTCTGGCAGCGACTCGCGTGCAGCCAGGCAAATCAGCCACTCGACCTCGACGCGTACGCGGGCGCGGATTAGCGCCGCTTCGGAAAAGGCGCCGGCAACGTCCACCAGTTGCCCGGCGTATCGCCCGTCGAGTGGTGAGAGGGCGTCCACGGGGTCGATAGCGGTGATCCTTGCATGGTAGCGTCCTTCAACTCCCCCGACGCAGCGGGAGGCTTCTCGGGCGCCGTGAGTATGTGGCGGTGGGTTCCAGGCTAGTCCTGCCAGACGGCCGGGTTCACGAGGAACGGTGGGCGACGTCCCTCAAGCGCCGCCACGATGTTTTCGCACGCTACGCGCGACATCCGTGCGCGAGTCGCGAACGTGGCGCTTCCAAGATGCGGCGCGAACACGGCGTTCTTGCATGCGACCAACGCGTCGTCGTGTGCGACCGGCTCGACCTCAAAGACGTCGATGGCCGCCGACGCGATAGTGCCGGCCCGTAGCGCTGCTGCGAGCTCTGCCTGCTTCACAACGCCACCGCGGGCGGTGTTCACCAAGATGGCGGTCGGCTTCATGAGCTCGAGTTCGCGCGTCCCAATCAGGCCTCGCGTCTCGGCCGTCAACGCGCAATTCAGGCTCACAAAGTCGCTCTGGCGCAGCAGGTCGTCGAGCGGCACGTGGACGGCGCCGGTCTCCGCCTCAGCCTCCGGGCGACGCGAGCGGCCAGCGTAGAGGATGCGCATCCCGAAGCCCCGGGCGCGACGAGCGACGGCGGTTCCGATGGCCCCCATGCCAACGACGCCAAGCGTGGCGCCATGGATGTCGGTCCCGAGAAGGAGCGCCGGCTCATACTTCCGCCACTCGCCAGAGCGGACGTACCGGTCACCCTCGGGTACGTGGCGCGCCGCACCGAGCATGAGCGCCCATGCTTGGTCGGCGGTCGTCTCAGTCAGCGTCCCGGGGGTATTGCAGACAGCGATTCCTCTCCGGGTCGCCTCGGGCACGTCCACGTAATCAAATCCGACGCCAAAGCCGGAGATCACCTTCAGGTCTGGTGCGAGATCCATCGCCTCGACGTTCAGGCGATCGGTCGGAGGGAGGGCAAGCACGCCGGCTGCCCCGTTCCGGAGAGCATCGAGGAGGACGTCGCGAGGCGCGCCGTCAGGACCGTCCCACACCTGCACGTCGGCGTGCTCCCTCAAAATGGCGAGGCCGGCCTCCGGGAAGCCCCACGAGCAGAAAACCTTGGGCCGCGCGCCAGTCGCCATCACCGTCACCTCCGAAGGCCGATGGTATCGCCAGGCCCGGCACGGGGCCGTCAGTGGCGTATCGTTCGGTCCTGCAAGGCGCCGATGCGCTTGCGTGAGGAGGGTCTCTCAATGGAGGCGCGCACTGGTCGCCTGCACCAGAAGGTGGCGGTCGTCACGGGAATTGCTTCCGGCATCGGGCGCGCGACTGCATTGACGTTCGCGCGCGAAGGAGCAGTCGTGGTGGGGGGTGACATCGACGACGCAGGCGGGGCTGCAACCGTCGCTATCGCTCGAGCTGCTGGCTTCGCCATCGAATTCGTGCCATCAGACGCGACGGCGGCGGCAAGCGTGCGGGCATTGGTCGATGGAGCGGTCGCCGCCTACGGGCGCCTTGACTGCCTGTTCAACAACGTCGGCAGAAACCTGATCAAGATGCTTCCGGACGTTACCGACGACGAGTGGGACCTGACGCTTAATACAAACCTGAAATCGGTGTTCCTTGGCTGCCGTGCCGCGATCCCGCACATGGCACGGCAGGGTTCAGGCGCCATCGTGAACAATGCATCAAACGCCGGAATAATCGGGCGCCCAGGTGATCCGGTCTACTGCGCCACGAAGCACGGGATTGTCGGCCTGACCAAGAGCCTCGCCCTCGGCCACGGACCGCAGGGCATCCGGG
>CAILQO010000146.1 GCA_903836285.1 uncultured Chloroflexota bacterium | reverse complement strand
TTGACGGGAAGTCCCGGAGGGTCGAGTACGCGAACTCACGCCATATCAGCTCGTTCTCGAACGAGGTCTGTCCCGAGCCGGGGGGCACCTGCTCGTGCACCGTGCGCCATACGCGGCGCGGGGATATCGTCCCGAAACGCAAGTCGGCGGACAGGCGGCTTGTGCCGTCAAGGTCAAGCCGGTCCCGTCGCTCCTTGTATGCGGTCGCACCATCGCGGACGAACCGAGCAAGCCGAGCCACTGCGACGCTTGGGCCAGCCTGCAGGACTGATGGGTTCCGCCCAGGCGCTCCGGCCTCCTGATCTTCAGGCAGGCCGAGGGACTGCGCCATAACCTCAGGTAACACTGGTGGCAGGGCCGTTGGAGCATCCACACACGACGCGTGCGAGACATCTCGCCTCCACGCCTTCGAGAACGGCGTAAATACCCCGTAAGCTCGTCCTTGAAGATTGCGAATTGTGCCGGGCGGGTGAATCGTCTCGCCATTGAACCGCAGGAAGCGATCGCCGAGGGCGCGAGCTACCGTATCATCGCGTGCCCGCCCACCGGGTTCGACCGTCTCCTGGGAGACGACGAGGTCGGCACCCAACGTCTGCACGAGCGACGGGATCACTGCGCTCCCCTTGCCTCGGGCAACGAACAAGCTCGACCCTCGAAGGCGCAGTTCGGAATCCAACGCCCGGACTGCTTCGATGAAGAACTGCATCCGGTGCGGCGGTCGCTTCCCATTCGTCCCGAAGTACGCATCCTCAAGAACCATCAGAGGAACAATCTCACCCCCCCGAGCGATCGCATGTGCAAGGGGAAGATGATCGTCGAGGCGTAGGTCCTTGCCCCGAAACCAGACGATCGTGCGTGCCATCATGCGACCCCGGCGAGGCTCGCTAGACCGGGCATGTCAGTGCGTACCCGGGAGGGTTGTGGTGGTGCCTCCGTGACGCCGTTTGCGGCGATCGGGGGCTTCTTCGGTTGTGCATTGGGGTGGGGTCCACCCTGCGCAGCTTCGGGTGGGATTGGTGACACTGCGCACACGTCGTCGATGCATCGCCCAGTGAGCCTTAGACGGTTTTTGGCGAACAGCACGTATCCGAGGTGCAACACGTGGGCGATGCCTGACCACCTCGAAAATGCAACCGCGCGATGAAATCCGACGGCACCATACAGTTGGCGGAACACCTCAACCCCCTCAATACGGGTCCCGTCCGGCAAGCGCCCGTGGATTCGCTCCATGAGTTCGACCATCGACAGCCCGGTCAAGCTTGGATCGAACCCAACCGCCGCGATGTTCGTGAATCGGATCCGGCGCCCGCGATCAAGCCACTGGAGCATATTGATCTCCCGCAAGCAAAGCGGGCAGTCACCGTCAAAATACACCTCGACGTCGAAACTGTCGCCGCGGGCCGACGACTCACCTCTCAGTCGCGAATTGCTAGGCGGGCCTGCGTCAACGGACGCGAGTTCCGTCAGCACCGCTCGGCCCAACGAGGTCACGGCTCTCGCGACATCAGTCGCGATCTCGACTGAAGTCTCAAGGCCGACCTCGATCACCGTCGGCGACCACGGGGCAGGTGCGCTCCCGAAGACGTGGTCGGTAGCCTCGCGACGGAAAGCAAAGATCCGATCGAGTGTCCGTCTGACGAAGGCCCACCTGGCAACCTCGCCGAGCGGTCCGAACGGGACGGCGTAGTCGACCACGTCACGCATGATCGTCTTACCGTTAATTTCCTCGAACTCGTGAAGGTGTTTCCAGACCGCGTACGGTCCGCTCACCTGCTGATCGATGAAGCGGGCCACGCGTCGCCCGGATGCTGGGTCAATCGCAGGCGGATCCCAAGCCGAGATGATCGTCAGCCACCGCATCGGAACACCAAACAGGCCGAGCCGGTACTCGATCCGTGCCCCGGCACGCATGTCGATGGGCAGCGGAGTTTTAATCGAGAAGTCCAAGAATCGAGGGGTCAACGCCTGCAGATTGCCTGCGTCGCTGAAAAAGCGGAAGACCTCGTCAAGCGGTCGGTCGATTTCCTGGACTTGCTCAAGCCGATAGGTGCGCGCCACAGCTTCCTCCGTCTCTGATCCCCCGCGAGATTCGGGGCCGCGTTCACTGCGGATAATGACCGCCCCGGAATCCAAGGGTCGGTAGGAAGCATGGTTAGGGCTGGTTGGCCACCGAGTGGCCGGTCGGTTACAGGCGCGTACCCGTGCCGTTGGCTTCCGTACGCAAGGCACCAGCGACTCGCGAGATCCATGCCTCCTGGGCAAGGGTCTCCACGGCATCGGGACTGCGAGCCATGCGTACCGTCGCGATCGCGTTGTGTGGCAAGGCCCCGCGAACGACGAGGAAACTGGCAGCCACCGTCCCCGCACGTCCAAGTCCGCCGCGGCAATGGATCACCACCGCTTCGCCAGCTCCCGCGGCCTCCTCGACTTCGCGTATGAGCCGCAGGAAAGCACCCATCTCATCGTCACGCGGTGCATGGCCATCTACGATCGGAAATCGCCGAACGCGCATGCCTCGGGCCGTCGCGTGCGCCACGAGATCTGAGATCTGCAGGAACTCGTATTCGACGTCCTCCAAAAGCGAAACGAGGAGGTCGGTGTGGTAGTGGTCGCGCAGGCGATCAAGGTCCGTCGCAAGGTCCCGCGCCCACTTGGAGCCGTCACGCTTGCCCGGTGCAAACGTGAGACCAACTCGGCCTTGTAGCCCGTGGGACGAGGCTGGCAGGAAGTCCACACGGATCGGCATTGGTTCGCATCTCCCTCAGGTATCCATCGCGCAGCGTCGAACACCTCTTCCCGTCGTAACGAGTAAGGGGATGGGTAATCGCACCGCTCTCCTTTTTCTCGGCACCATAGGCGCGTTCTTCGCCTGCTGAGGGGGGCGGGGCAGGGGTGCGGGTAGCACAGTGGCCCGCAGTGGAGGGGGGCGAGTACTCGAAGGTCTCGGGTTCTTCAGGGCAACCGCAGGACACTACCCGTCTCCCGCATCGCCGTGCGGAATCGCTGCCGTGGCTTCGCGATGAACTTACTCCCCATTCTCGCCGCCCCGGCGAGTCCCAGCAACCCTGACCCGTCCCTGCCACCCGCTTCGAGCGGTCTGGCTTGCTGATCCGGCACCATCGGGGCCGTGAAGAGAGATAGGTCAAGGCTCGTCATCGTGACAGGTGCATCGTCCGGCATCGGACAGGAGACCGCCCGCCTATTCGCCCGCGCCGGCTGGGACTGCCTTGCCGGCGTTCGGAGTGCCGATGCACGCCGGGCATGGATCGCCGAAGGCACCACTGATCGGGCTATCGCGCGACACGTCGTGCCAGTAACACTCGACGTCACTGACGAAGCCGACCGCGCCGGCGTCGTCAGGGAGGTTTCGGCACGAGGCGGAAAGCTGAACGCCTTGATCAATGCCGCGGG
>CAILQO010000145.1 GCA_903836285.1 uncultured Chloroflexota bacterium | reverse complement strand
GGTACTGAAACCACGAACGACGGCGGGTTTTCCTTGGCGATATCGAGCCACTCTTGAAGCCAGCGGACTGCCGGCAAGGGCTCCCGGACGGCCACGAGTTCGACGGCGTAGTCGCCGATGTGAACCCATGCCGCCGTCGTGCCATCGACGTCCTCGCCGGACGGCACCACGGTGAAACCCAAGGCCTCACGGTACGTCGCGAGCGCCTTTCGCAGATCCTTCACGGCGACGACGATGTGGTCGAAGCGTGCCACAACAGCTTCACTCATCGGATTGTGTGAGTATTGTACCGGCCCCAATCTGGGGCATTCCAAGCGAGACGTGATCGTCTCCGTCGACCGCGAGCAAATCCTTACGAACGCAGGTAGTCAAGTACTTGCCGGGCATGGCCCTTCGCCGTCACGCCCTCGAACACGTGGCCAACGGTGCCATCGGCTTCGACGATGAAGGTCGTGCGGGCGACCCCCATGTACTCCCGACCCATGAACTTTTTGAGACCCCACACCCCGAACGCTTCGGCGAGCGCGTGGTCCTCGTCTGCGAGGAGCATGTAGGGCAACGAGAACTTCGCCTTGAACTTCGCCTGCGCCTTCACGGGATCCGGGCTTACCCCGACAACGGTGACGCCCAGGTCGCTGAACGCGCCGAGGTCGTCGCGGAACTCGCATGCCTCGGCCGTGCACGCGGGCGTATCAGACTTGGGGTAGAAAAACACGATCACACGCTGCCCCGTGAAGGCGGCGAGCGACACGCTCTCGCCCGTGTCGTTCCGTACCGGGATGGTCGGAACCGCCGCGCCGACTTCAAGCATGAGGGCCCTCCTGGCACGCCGCGCCTGACGAGCTACATCGGCCGGTCAACCGGACCGGCTCCGTCGCGCCCGGCGACGTGTCCGGACGCCGCGTCATGGGCAAATCCAACCAAGCATGGCAGCAGGTGGTCATCGATGACCGCGCCATCCCATCGCGGGTCGATACGGCGGCGTACTTCAACCCACCCCCGGTCCGGGTCATAGCGCAAGGTGAGGCAGGCAAGCATCACCGGTGCGTCCATGTCTGGCGGCGGGATGGGGCCACCTGGCAGGCGGCGCGGCTTCACCTCGAATGGCTCGCCCGGCAGCACGCCCAATGGTGGCGCGTGGCGCGCCGTCTTCAAGCGCACATGCTCAATTGCGAAGAAGATGGCGTGCCACGCGCTCAGGCGCACGCCCACGGCACCCCCGGGTCCGGCGATGCCGTTGTCCTCGTATGCCGGGTAGCCCGCAGGGCAGAGCGCCTCGACCATCGGCACCGTCTCGCGCAGGCGACGCGTTGCGGCCGCGCGAAGGGCGGCGAACGCCGCTTCGCCATCGCGTCGCGCCAGCGTGGCCGGCGACGCGTACGCCGTGCGGATCGCCACCACCCGTGCACGGGCGAGCGCCTGAGCAGTCGGCAGGTCAGGGGCCATCACCCCGAATGGTGCGCGATTGCCTCGCCCTCTGGCCACGTCGAGCGACATCACTGCCGGAGGCCTGATCCAACTCCCGGCGTTATTCTGCCCTGACCGCTCCATCGCGCGCCCGATGCGCCGCCAGTCTGCCCCGAGGATCACCATGGCTCAGAACCCCTCCCCAGCCTCCTTCTCTTCCGCGCAAGTTATCGGCACGCCCGGGCAGCAACCCCGCCCGGCCAACACCGGCGAGTGCACCCGCCTTCCGGAGCTTCCGGCGCGACGCCTACGCGTTCTGCTCACCGGCGCAACCGGCTACATCGCCTCGCAACTCTTGTCTGTCCTCAGCACCCGCTATGACCTCGTCC
>CAILQO010000144.1 GCA_903836285.1 uncultured Chloroflexota bacterium | reverse complement strand
CGGCTGTCAGCTCCGGTCCATAGTTGACGAAGCAGTCAGCAACGAGGGTCTTGACCTTGGCCTTGTCGAGCAGGTCGTCGTAGTACCGCAGGCGCATCGGCAGCTCGCGGTTGAGCAAGATCCGCCCGACCGACGTCCGGAACAGCGCGCCCCACGCGATCCCCTTCCGCTCCAGGAAGTCCTCCGGGAAGTCCTGCGGTGTCACTTGGACATACACCATCGCTGGGAGGTCCACCTGACCCAAGTCGCGAGCGAGGCCAACCTCGTCGAATGTCGCGAAGCGCCGTCCCTCGCCCATCGCGCCGTCAACCTGTCGGGTCAGGTAGAACATCCCGACCACCATGTCCTTGGTCGGGCTGACAATCGGTTCACCGTTTGCCGGTGACAGCAGGTTGTGCGACGCGAGCATCAGCTCGCGCGCCTCCTTCTGGCTCTCATCAGAGAGCGGCACATGGACGGCCATCTGGTCGCCGTCGAAGTCCGCGTTGAACGCGGTACACACGAGCGGGTGGATCTGGATGGCGCTGCCCTCAACCAGCACCGGATCGAACGCCTGGATGCCCAAGCGGTGCAGCGTCGGGGCGCGGTTGAGCAGTACCGGGTGACCCTTGATCACCTCCTCGAGGACGTCCCACACCTCACCGCGTGCCCGCTCAACCACGCGCTTGGCACTCTTGATGTTCGGGGCGTACTGCCTCTCGACGAGTTTGCGCATCACGAATGGCTTGAACAGCTCAAGTGCCATCTTCTTCGGCAGCCCGCACTGGTGCAGCTTGAGGTCCGGGCCAACGACGATGACGGAACGCCCTGAGTAGTCGACCCGCTTGCCGAGCAGGTTCTGGCGGAACCGCCCCTGCTTGCCCCGCAGCATGTCGGACAGGCTCTTCAGCTTGTGGTTGGTCGAGCCGGCAACAGCACGGCCCCGGCGCCCGTTGTCAATCAGCGCATCGCAGGCCTCCTGCAACATGCGCTTCTCGTTCCGGATGATGATCTCCGGCGCGCCAAGCTCTTGCAGGCGACGCAGACGGTTATTACGGTTGATGACGCGCCGGTAGAGATCGTTGAGGTCGGAGGTCGCGAACCGGCCACCGTCGAGTTGCACCATCGGGCGCAAGTCCGGCGGCAACACTGGCAGCACGGTCAAGATCATCCAGTCCGGCTTCGCTGCCTCACCCGAGCGACGGAAGTGCTCAACCACGCGCAGGCGCTTGATGGCCTTCTTGCGCTTCATGCTCGACGATGAGTGCACATCCACGCGAAGCTGCTCGGAGAGGAGTTCGAGGTCCAACCCCTTGATGATGTCGAGGATGGCCTCGGCACCCATACCCGCCTTGAACATGCCAGGCGCATGTTGCTGTAGGTCGAGGTACTGGGCATCAGGAATCAGCTGCATCGGGAGCAGCTTCTGAATGACGTCCTTGCGATCCTTTACTCCGTTTTCGATCGCTTCCATCGCCTCGTTCATCTGGCGCATGACCGCATCGATCTCGGAGTTCGCCGCCGCTCGGATCTTGTGCTTCTCCGCGTCGACCTCGACCTCGACCTTCCGCACCTCCTCGGCGCGTTCCTCGGGGGTGAGCGCCTCGTCAAGCATCAGGTCGGCGATGCGCTGGTGCTTGTCGGCATCGAGCTTCTCGAAGGCCGCGTTGACACGATCCTCGACGGCGACCTGCTGCTTCTGGCCTGCATCAGATACACGATCTGAATCCGCAGCGACCTCCATCTCAACCGCCTCGATGGCGCGCTGCCTGGCCTCCTCGTCGACGGAGACCGTGATGTACGAGGCGAAGTAGAGGACCTTTTCGAGGTTGCGCGGCGAAATGTCGAGGAGGGTGCCAAGTCGGCTCGGAATTCCCTTGAAGTACCAGATGTGGCTCACCGGCGAAGCGAGGTCGATGTGGCCCATGCGCTCGCGGCGAACTTTCGCCCTCGCTACCTCAACGCCGCACTTGTCGCACACGATCCCCTTGAAACGGACGCGCTTGTACTTGCCGCAGTAGCACTCCCAGTCCTTGGTCGG
>CAILQO010000143.1 GCA_903836285.1 uncultured Chloroflexota bacterium | reverse complement strand
TCCTCCGCGAACCCCCGTCTCCCGTTTGCATTGCCCGTAGGTATCCAGTACGGCGTGCGCCTCCGTAGGAGGATGTATTCGCCCGTCGCAACGGGGGCCGTTCACGGGGCAGATCGACCACCCGACGAAGGAGGGTGGACGCTTTCATTGGGGAGGGGGATCTCCGGGGGTGGGGGCGCCCTGGCAGGTGAGCCGTGCGAGGGCGTCGCGCGCCGCCGCCTGTTCGGCCGCGCGCTTGCCGGTGCCTTCGCCCGCACCGAGGACGCGGTCCGTGGCGCGGACCTCCACCAGGAAGCGCTCGGCGTGCACTGGGCCATCGCGGCGCACGATCACGTACCGCGGCGTCTCGCCACTCTGCGCCTGCACGTGCTCCTGCAAGCGACCCTTAACGTTTGCCGTGTGCAGTTCATGCGCGGCAACCTCGATGCGCGGTCGCAGGAGGCGCGTCGCCAGCGATCGGGCCGCGCGGATGCCCCCATCAAGGTGGACCGCCGCGACGATTGCCTCGACGGTCCCGGCAAGCATGCGGGGGCGCCCGCGACCGGCAAGCGACCCCTCACCGCCGCTCGCGCGGATGAACCGGTCGAGGCCAAGGCCCTCGGCAACGTCCGCAAGGGCGGCGGTCGAGACGAGCAGCGCGCGCAGGGCGGTCAGCTCGCCTTCGGGCGCAAGCGGGAAGCGGGCGCACAGCATCTCGGCGACGACGAGCGTCAAGACTGCATCGCCGAGGAACTCCAGGCGCTCATTGGCCTCGCCGGGTGTCCCGGGGTGGTCGTGCAGGTACGAGCGATGCGTCAGGGCCTCGGTGAGGCGCTTCGGGTCTCGGAACCGCACGCCGAGCAGGCGCGCGAGGTCGGCTTCGTTCGGCACGGCTACCTTGGTTCCGGTACGGCCTGGGCCAGTTGCGGCGGTGTGGGGAGGCGTGGAACCACCGCACCGGTTCTGGCCGGGCACCAACGCAGTATAGCCCTGCCTTCCGGGCACCGGGGCCACGCCTCCCGGATTCGCGCGCACCGGGGACGCGTCGAGGTGATGCCAGGTCACGGCGTCCGCGATACCGGGATGAACGTGTCGTAGAGGAACTTCCCGATGATGATCGTGAGTGCGCCTGCCAGCAGCCCGCCGGCGACTTGCGCGATGACGGCCGCGCCAAGTGGGCCAAGCGCCACGCCTCGCATCAGGTCGTAGAGCACCAGCGCGACGGCAATGCGCGCCCCGAGGCGGAGGACCTCCCGCACCGCGCGTCCGACCATCTCGGTTCCCCCCTTCCACCGTAGCACCGGCAAGGGGTGATGTCGCGCCGCGCGCCGCGCCACGGAGGACCGGGTGCATGCAACCAGCGAACCACCGGGGGCGGGTGGGCAGGAGAACCCCCTCCCGCTTCCCCTCCCGCGTTGCGACGGGAACGGGGCGAGCACGACCCTGGCCGATTCGCCGGTGCGAGGTGAGACCGGTGACGTGGCTCCGTACACTGGCCGCGTGGTCGTCGGCACCTGTCGTTTCGAGCTGCTCCTCGAGGGCAACCGCTCCCTGAAGGGCAAGCGATCGGTCGTCGTGCCGGTCATCGCCCAGCTGCGGCGGCGGTTCCATGTCGCCGCGGCGGAGGTCGATGCCCAAGACGACCATGCCCGTGCGATTGTCGGGTTCGCGGTCGTCGCCAACGAGGTCGCGCATGCCAGCCGGATGGTTGAGGCGGTCATGGCCTGGGTCGACACGGCGGCCGAGGCACCGCTGGGTGGCTGCGAGGTCGAGTACCTGCACGTCTTTTAGCGGTCGCTGCCGGGGAGGGAAGGCCCTCAGACCGACGCCCCCTCGCCCCTCTCCCGTCGCAACGGGGGCCGTTCACGGGGCAGATCGACCACCCGACGAAGGAGGGTGGACGCATTCATTGGGGAGGGGGTTCCCCCCTTCAGACCCAGACCCGAGGAACGAGCGCATACGACCGGTGGCCCCCCAACCGACGGCCCGAGGAACGAGCGCATGCGGTGGAAGGATGAGAGGAGTGGGGTGGGTGCGGCGCAGATGTGCGGGCGCGTGCATACCGTCACGCC
>CAILQO010000142.1 GCA_903836285.1 uncultured Chloroflexota bacterium | reverse complement strand
TATCGCATCTACTGCTCCGAACCCGGCCACAAGGACGCGGGCATGGTGGCAACGCTGATCGTGAGGATGCCTGGAGGGGCCGCATGAAGTCGGACAGAAACGTCGGAGGGCAGACCGCGCCGCCGATGCTCCTCGCGGTACCCCTCCTCGCGGCGCTTGCCATAGGGTGTGGTGCCTCCGGGGCACCGGCGACGCGGGTGTCGCTCGTGGCACGCGACATCGCGTACGAACCGACGCGGCTCGTCGCGACCGTCGGCGAGCCGGTGGAGATCGCCATGCAAAACGTGGGGGCGATCGACCACGACTTGAACGTCGACGGCATTGCGGTTCGAGACGTCCAAGCGCGCGACGCGACGACCGGCGGGCATGGCCACCCAGCCAAGATGCCGGCGCTGCACGTCGCGGCGAGCCCAGGCAAGACCGCGACGGTGCGCTTCGTGCCGACCGCCGCCGGGACGTTTGAGGTGTGGTGCTCCGTCGCCGGGCACCGCGAGGCGGGCATGGTTGCCGTCCTGGAGGTGCGCGAGGCCCGGAGTTAGTTGTGTGCACAGGCCGGGAGAACGTATCTGCCC
Organism: uncultured Chloroflexota bacterium; assembly: GCA_903836285.1. GTDB lineage: Bacteria > Chloroflexota > UBA11872 > UBA12225 > UBA12225 > CAILQO01. Next base: position 13,551 of record CAILQO010000142.1, on the reverse strand, counting down.
GGTGGTTTCCGGCACCGTGCCGGGAGGAAAGGCCCTGCGATGACCAGCGTTATCTTGTCAGTCCCGGAGATCTCGTGCGCGCACTGCGCGTCGTCGATCGTCGCCGCGCTTGAGCCGGAGGCCGGTGTGAGCAAGGTGTCGGTCGACGTGGAGGGTCAGAAAGTCCTCTTGGACTTCGACGCAGCCACGATTTCGCTTGAGCGTGTCAAGGAGATCCTCTTGGCCGAGGAGTACCCGGTGGAAGGCGAAGAGGTCGTCACCCACTGACGAACGAACGCGTGCGCCCCACGCTGGCGACGGGCCGACGGCGTGCGGGCCGGCGCATACGCGGATACCGAAGGTGCGGGCGCTCCCGGTTAGCCGACGACACGGTGGCGAGGCGAGTCTCCCCGGCGAGGCGCCACCGGGTCGCTGGTCCCGCCACGGCGGGCGTGGGGCACGTCGTGACGGTGACGAACGGGGCCGGCGAGGGCGCCGGCGCTCCCGGCAGGACGGCGCTCCCCGTTGGATCACGTCACGACCGGCACCCGCGAATTGTCGTGCTACGCTGCCCCCGCGAACCGCCTCAGCGGCCCAGTTGCCCGCCAATGGCGAGGACGCAAGCTCGCACCCCAAGGGAAGAGTGAGGGAAGACCGTGCCTGAAACCGCCGGCCAACCACGGGCCGATAGCGTCCACGCCCAGTTGCGGCCCAACGTCCACGTGCCGTGGGAACCCACGCAGACGATGCCGGTGATCCGCATCACCAACGTCAAGGCCATCTGCACCGCGCCCGATGGCATCCGCTTGGTCGTCGTGAAAGTCGAGACCTCGGATCCTGGCCTCTACGGGTGGGGGTGCGCAACGTTCACGCAACGCCCCCTGGCCGTCGTCTCGGCGATCGAGGACTACCTCAAGCCGATGGTGATCGGGCGCGACCCGAACGACATCGAGGATATTTGGCAGACCAGCTTCACGAGCGGGTACTGGCGCAGCGGGCCGATCATGTTCAACGCCATGAGCGGGATCGATCAGGCCCTCTGGGACATCAAGGGCAAGCGCGCCGGCATGCCGTTGTACGAGCTGTTCGGTGGAAAGTCGCGCCAGGCGGTCTCGCTCTACGGGCATGCCTCCGGGCGCGACCTCCACGAGCTTGAGGACAGCATCCGGTCGTACGTCGAACGAGGCTACCGCTACGTGCGGTGCCAAATCGCCGTGCCGGGGATGTCGATGTACGGCACGCGTGCGAAGTTGACGGAAGGCGACGGCCAGACATTCGGCCCGGACGGGACGCCTCGCCTCAATCGCTCGCTCCCGTCGTTCGAGCCGACGCCGTACTGCCGCCTGATCCCGACGATGTTCGAGCGAGTGCGCGGCACCTTTGGCGACGAGTTGGAGCTGTGCCACGACGTCCACGAGAACATCCCACCGATCCAGGCGGTGCAACTCGCCAAGGATGTTGAGAAGTACCACTTGTTCTTCCTGGAGGACGCACTGGCGCCAGAAGACATCGATTACTTCCGGATCATCCGCCAGCAGACCAGCACGCCACTGGCGATGGGCGAGTTGTTCGTGAATGTCAACGAATACCTTCCGCTCGTGCGGGATCGACTCATCGATTTCATGCGCGTGCATATCTCGGACATTGGGGGCCTCACCCCCGCACGCAAGCTGGCGGCACTGTGCGAGTTCTTCGCGGTGCGTAGCGCCTGGCATGGCCCGGGAGATGTCTCGCCGGTCGGCCATGCAGCGAACACCCACCTTGACATGACGATCTGGAACTTCGGCATCCAGGAGCAAACCGTCTTTGGTGAGCGGACGCGCGAAGTCTTCCACGGCGTGCCGGAGATCAGCGACGGCTGCTTCTGGCTGAACGAGAAGCCAGGGCTCGGCATCGACGTTGATGAGGAGAAGGCGAAGAAGTACCCGTTCCCGGAGCATCCGCTCAACGGGGCGTGGGCACCGCGCCGCCGCCTCGACGGCACCACCATCCGGCCGTAGCACTCGGCATTGACCAGCGCCGGTGCCTCCACTCGGGGAACCGGCGCCATTGTTCGTCGCGTAGGCGCAGTCCCGGCACGCGCATTCCCGCCGGGGTTCGCGGACGCCCCTGCCCGAGTGGTCCGCGGGCATCCGTGCCCGCCTCTCGGCCCGTGTCCTCCGGGCACTGTTGCCCGCCCTTCAGCAATGACCGGGATAGATCGGCACCAGCGTCGAACGTTACTTCGACGGCGAAGTTGACGCGAAGCAGTCGCGCAAGTCGACCAGCGCGAAGATGCCAAGCACCGCCCCGAACCAGACGGTGCAGAGGCGAATGACCAGCGTCGCCGCGCCGGCGACCTCGTGCGAGACCGCGCCGACAAGCACCGCCGCGATCGTCGCGTCGGCCGCGCCCGCGCCGCCTGGCATGAGCGAAATGGCGCCCGCCAACGTGCCGGCGTTGAGGGCAACGAGCGCGTAGCCCATGAGCGACCAGTCAGCCGGCAGCCCGAAGGCGTGCAGGGCATACCACAGAGCGACGCTTTCAGCGCCCCACGACAGGATGCCGGAACCCACCGCCAGCGCCAGGCTTCGGACGTCAAAGAGCGAGGCGGCGCCGGCCGACATGTCGCGAATCCGGTGCTCGACCCGGTCGAGGACCTTGCCGACAACAGGCAGCGACATCAACCACGCCTCGATGGGACGTGCCCAAGCCGGCACGGTCCCAGCTGCGCTCCCGATGACCGCAAGCATGGCGCACCCGCCAACAGCACCGGCGCACGCAAGTGCGACGGGCACCCACGAGTCCCACACGATCGTGAGGCCCCAACCGGTCAGCACGATGATGGCGAAGCCGTCGGTCGCGCGCTCCGCGATGCTGATGGGCGCGGCGCGCCACGGTGGCACACCGGTCCGCTTGCTTAGGAACCACGCCTTGAACAGTTCACCCGACTTGCCGGGAGTGACCGTGAGGGCGAACCCCGCGATGAAGATCACGGCGCTGTCCCGCCACGTGGGGGAAGCACCCACGCGGTGGCAGTAGTAGTGCCACTTGAAAAACCGGACAGTGGCGTTCACGACGGTCAAGCCAGCCGCGATTGGTATGGCCTCCCATGCAAACGCGCGAAAGGCCTCAGCAAGGCGGTTGATGTCGCTCCACGCCCCGACGGCGACCGCCGCGGCGAGTGCAAACAGGGCCGACCACGCCAGCTGGCGGGCGACCCCCATGAACGTGCCGGCCGGCGGCCCGTTGCCCGCAACCGGGGGCGACCCACTCGGGACGGCACCCGGCGGCGTCACGCCTCCTCGGCGGCCGGGAGGGGGACGCTCACCTAGAGCGCCCCTTCCTTCGCCTCGATCTGCAGCCAGGAGACGGTGACGAAGAGCACGGTGTAGACGGCGGTCCATTCGGCAACCGACTGGTCGCCGGCCCGGTCCTGTGCAACGGAGAGCGCCGTGCCGATGATGAGCGATGCAACAACGACGAGTGCGCTCGCTCCGCCTCGATCGCTGTGCATGCACCAGCGCCGGAAGGCAACAGTGATGGCGGACGCCATGCCAAGGACGAGCCAGAAGAGGTTTCGGTCGGCCGTCCAGCCGAAGACCTCCAAGATGGCGACCGCACCGAACACCGTGAGGCACCCGAACAGGATGTCGCGGTGGAGCGTGCTGCCTTCAACCACCTCGCCAAGCGCATTCTCAGTCTTCGTCTCGCTGACGACCCGGAATAGCTTGATGGCTCGAAGGATCCTGAGACCTTGCAGGAACACGACCCACGTCGGTAGTTCACCTTCGCCCATCAGCCCCAAGTAATTGGCGAGGACGACAAAGAACGGCAGGATTGCGACGAGGTCGATGATTCCCCACGGACCGAGCACGTAATCTCGCCAACGCTTCTCGTACCGTGCATTGAGGCCATAGTCAATCGTGAAGAGCACCGCGATGATGCCTTCAAGCAGGACAAACGAGAAGTGAATTGAGCCCTCGGCCTCGGCGGGCATCGTGAACCACGGCTCGCGGGTGACTTCGGCCGCTTTCGCGGCCTCCTCGGCAGTCGGCGTTGGGGTCGGCTCGGCGGTGGGTTGCGGGGTGACGGTCGGAAGTTCGACGACGGCATTGCCGAGCGACCGGGAACGCGAGATCTCCTCCTGCACGACGGCACGCACCTGTACGAGCAGCTCAGGGGTCGCGGTCGGCTCAACGGTCTCGGTGGCCACCACTTCCTGACCATCGCTGAAGGTTCGGAACTCGGGCGCCCCCTCGATGACGAGGAGCAGGAGCGACACGACGACGAGCCACGAGATTACGAACGCGTGAGTGGCGGCGGTCGCCGAGCCGTCGTGCGTGTACGAGTGGTCAAGGTACTGGCGGATACGCGTGCCGAGCGGCACAGCAGGGACCGGTGGCGCAATCGTTGGCGTTGGCGTCGCCGGTGTCGGCGCGCCGGCCTCATCACCGGATGCTTCGGGCTCGGTGGGCTTGGAGTCGCCGGCGGCGGCCTCAGGCTCCGCCGGCTTCTCGTCCCCATCGGCCTCAGCCTTTGGCAGCTCGGCCTCAGCGGCCTTGTTGTCGTCCGCTGCCGGTGTCGCCCCCCCGTCCGGAGGCGGAGCACTACCCGTCGCGACGTCCGCCGAAGTGGACGGAGGGCCATCGCTCGCTTCCGTCGTCGAGGTGCCGGTTGCCTCCGATGAAGGCGCGATTGCAGCCGGCTTGACCTCCGCCACGGGCACTGCCGCCGCCACGGGAGGCGGTGGTGAGTCCGGTACCGGCGCCGCTGCCGCCTGCACGACTTGGGCGACAGGCTCCGGCTCCGCTGGTTTCGCCTCGGCAACTGGCTCGGTTGGCGCGACGATCGGGGCACCCGGCGGCGGCGGGGGCATCACGGGGGGAGGGGGCGGGGCGGCAGGCGGTGGTTCGGGGGTAGGGCCGCCTCCCGACGCATTCCCGGACGAGTCGCCACCGGGGGCCGCGGCGGCATCAAGCCGTTGCCAGCGGGGTGTTTCCACGCGTCCTACTCCGCCTTCCGAACCCGCAGCCGACCTCTTGATGGTCGGGGGGATGAGAGCACTGCGACCGCTGGCGGGCGCATCAGCCGGTACTGCCTCGAATAGCCGCCTTGGCGGTGGTCTTGCGTCCGCTCGGGATAACGATCGCCGAGTCGCGCGGACCGATCAGGTAATCGTCCTTCGGGTTGATCCGCACCTGTCGCTGGCCACGCGCCTCAGCGAGGACGTCTTGGCCGGACTCGGCAAGCATGCGCTCAATGAATGAACTCACCCAGCCGGTGCCGGTGCCCATCACGTCGTTGACGGAAAGGCTTTCGGGGTCGCTGATGATGCCGATGACCATCTCTGATCGCTCCGTCCGGAACCACTCGCGCGTCTCGCGCAACGTCTTGTTCCAGAGCTCGCTCGGCACGACCTGCTTGCGCACGGCTTGCGGGCTACCGGCGCCGAAGAGTTGGCGAGCGGCGGACCCAAGTCCGGGCGCCCTTGAGACCGCGACGATGTAGAACGGCTGGCGGGTGTCTCGGATCTCGATCTCGTTGGCACCGGCGTTCTTGATGTACGAGGAACGGTCGGGCTTGATGACCTCGGCGACGATCGTGCCGTCCTTGTTCAGCTCCCGCACGGCGATGATGTAGCGGAACGTGCGGTCGTCCGCGCCGGACACGGGACCGGCGGCCTCGTCCGCGACGATGACGAGTGCCTTGGCGCCGGAGACGCCGGCGGATTGCAAGACCTCCTTGTCGGAGGGGGTGCCCTCGATATGAATGAAGGTGGGGGCGCTCAGGACGTGGCCCATCTGATCCTTGGTGGCCATGCTGTCCTTGAGGGCATCAAGGTCCTTGGCGATGGCCTCCGGGTCGCCGACGTTTACGAACACAACCGGCGCGGAGATTCCGGCGGTCGCGATGATGGCCCGAGCAATCGCGGGGACGCCGCGATGCCAACCAAGCACCAGATAATGCTCGGTCCAAGCCCGTGGCTCGCGCTGAACGTAGCGTTGGTCCATGCTGCCGATGCCCTTGCCGCGAGGCATCCGCCCCTCGGGCGTCTCGCACCTTCCATTTTACGCGGAAGGCCGTGCCGCGCCATTCGCCGCTTGTCAAAGGCCGCCGACGGCCGCCTGAGACGGGCGCTATCATAGCGTTTGCCAGTGCCGGTCATGCGGCTTGGCAACCGGAGGGGAGCATGCAGGTCGCCCAGACGCCAGCCGTGCCAAGCGGGCCATCGTGGGTCCGTGCATTCCTTGGCCTGTTCGGGATCGGACGCGGCGCTGCCGAGGAAACGGCGAAGCCCGCCACCCCAGCAGCACCGGTGGTCCCTGGTGCCGTCGCAAACTCCCTCACCCAGGTTCGCAAGACGCTCAGTGACGTCGGCGAAGGCGTGACGTCGGTTTGGAACCTCGCCAACGACAACCGCCTTGCTCGGTACGTCATGATGATCGTCATCTTCACCGTGGGGCTGGGCGTCGTGGTCTACACGGTCGAGCACTGGGTGGCGCCGACAGGCACGAGCGCCGAGGGCGAAGCAATCCAGATCACTTCGCTTGAGCGTGGCCTCTGGTGGTCAATCGTGACGATGACGACCGTGGGGTACGGCGATCTTGTGCCAAAAACCACCCCTGGCCGGGTCATCGGGTTCCTCACCATGCTCTCTGGCATGGCCCTTACCTCGCTCGTTACCGCTGCGTTTTCCTCCTTGCTCGTTGCCCAGCAGTTGCAGGCGGCGAGTGGTCTCGAGGCGATCACCGACTCGGGTCACACGATCATCGCGGGATGGAATGACCGCGCGGAGGCGGTCATCGGAGGCTTGATCGCGTCGACGGCGGGCGGGAAGCCCAACATCGTGCTGGTCAACCTGCTCGACGCCGAGAAACTTTCAGAACTCAAGTACAAGTATCGGAAGATCAACTTGCGTTTCGTGCGTGGAGATGCCACGAGCGAACAGGCGATGGAGCGTGCCGGCGCCGCCAAGGCAGCCAACTGCATCGTCATGGCAGACTCCCAACAGGCCCCGGGCGGGGAGGACCTCCGGTCGACGGTTGTCGTGCTGACGGTCGACAAGATGAACCCGGACATCAAGATCACCGCCGAACTGATGTTGCCGGAGAATGAGGCGGACATCAGGCGAGTTGGGGTCGATGACATCGTCCTCGCGGGTCAGGATGCCGGGTTCTTCATGTCGGCCGGCGCGCTGTCACCGGGACTGGGGAACGCCGCCCGTGAGATGCTCAAGGCATCTGGCGAGGCCGAAATCCGGCGTATCGACTTCCCGCGGAACATGCGCGGCCTTTCGTACCAGGAAGTGTTCAATCTTTACCGGCAGCAGGACGTCCTGCTGGTCGGTGTTATTTCCGAGCGCATCAACGTCTCGCTCGACGACCTCATGGGCTCCGGGACTGGCTGGGTTACCGGCCTCATCAAGCGCCTGATGGCCGAAGCGAGCCAGGAGATTCTCGGGCAAGACCAGGAGAAGATCCAGATCCTGTGGGACCCCGGTGACGACTACACGATCGGGTCGACCGATGCGGCGCTCGTTATCACGCAGCCCTTGACTGTCACGTAGGATGAACGCAGGTGGCGCGGGTGATTTACGTCAGCCGCTCGCTACCCCGTCGCACTGGAGGACGAGATGACCGCAGTTGCCGCTCCCGTGGTCGTCGCGAAGAACGGCCTCAAGATGGGGCCTCATCTCGCGACCGAGTTTGACTACGCTCGGATCGAGGAAGCCTCGAAGGATCCAGGACCGGTCATGGCCGACTGGATCCAGCGATCCAAGAAGGCAAACATGCTCGCCGAACTGACCGAGGAGGAGATCGGACAGCTCTTCTTCGGGGGAGAGTACTTCCACTACGAACCGGGCGACGTCGTGATCCCGTGGATGGATACAAAGGACAGCGTCTTCGTCCTGATGGCCGAGGGGCGCGTCCGGATCATCACGCCGATCATCTTGCCGCCACCGGTCGGCGACTGGCTATCTGGTGAGAAGAGCCTACTCGAGATCCCGGCGCCTCAGCTGGTGGGGCACTTCAACCTGCTCTCCAGCACGGTGCGTTCGGCGACGGTTGAAGCAGTCACACCACTTGACGCCATTGAAATTCAAAAGAACTACGTCGAGTTGATCACGAAGACCAACATGCACATTGGCGCGACCTTGTTCAAGAACATGGGCCGCGCACTGCAAGGCCAGTTGCGCTTCACGAATAACGACGTGCAGAACCTGACCGTTGCCGTCGCACTCGCGTCGCGCGCACTCCGCAAGTAACCACGCGGATTGCTGACCGAACTTCGGGCCTCCCGTAAGGGAGGCCCGCGCTGTTGCTCTGCCCGGTGCTAGCTGCCGACCGGGCGACCGGGGGCGAGACGCAGGAAATCAAAGTCGCACCCGTCCGGCGCCTGCAACACGTGGCGTTGGAAGAGCGCCCGATAGCCCCGCTCAAACAGCGGCGCTGGGGGTGCCCATGCGGCCCGACGAGCAGCCAGTTCGCCATCGGTCACGTCCAGGTGCAGGACGCGCGCATCCACGTCGAGGTCGATCCAGTCCCCATCGCGAACGAGTGCGAGCGGGCCACCGATCGCACTCTCCGGCGCGACGTGCAGGACGACCGTCCCGTACGACGTCCCGCTCATGCGCGCGTCCGAGATGCGCACCATGTCGCGCACGCCCTCGCGGAGCAGCTTCGCGGGGATTGGCATGAAGCCCACCTCGGGCATGCCCGGTGCGCCGACCGGCCCGGCGCCCTGCAAAACGAGGACAGAGTCCGCCGTCACCGGCAGGTCCGGGTCGTCAATCCGGGCGCGCAGGTCGTCGATCCCACGGAAGACAACGGCCGGGCCACGGTGCTTCCGGAGGCGAGGCGACGCCGCCACGTGCTTGATCACTGCACCATCCGGACAGAGGTTCCCCCGCAGGATCGCGAGGCCGCCTTCGGGCGAGCGCGGCTCCCCCAGCGACGCGACGACGTCCCGACGGCGCGCCGCCCGGAACCGCGCAAGGTTGTCGCCCACGGTTGCACCGGTGACCGTGATTGGGTCGTGATGAAGCAGCGGCGACAGCTCGTGCATCACCGCCGGGATGCCTCCGGCGTCGAAGAGCTCCTCCATCTGGAAGTCCCCCGATGGTTTGAGATTTACCAGCCATGGCGTCTCGCGCGAGATGGCATCGAAACGATCAAGCGGCAGGCGTAGCCCGAGGCGTCCGGCGATCGCCACAAGATGCACGACCGCATTCGTTGAACCACCGATCGCCATCAACACGCGGATGGCGTTCTCGAACGCCGCCTCGGTCATCACCTGCGAAGGACGCAGCCCGGCACGCGCAAGGCGGACCGCCTGTCGGCCGCTCATCTCAGCGAACTGCAGCCGACGCGAGTCGGGCGCGGGGATGGCGGCGTTCCCCGGCAGCGCCATGCCAAGCGCCTCGGCCATGCTTGCCATCGTCGACGCGGTGCCCATCACCATGCACGACCCGGCGGAACGACAGATCGCGTCCTCGATCGCCGAGTACTCGACGGAATCGATTGTGCCGGCGCGCAACTCGGCGGTTGCCCGACCGCAGTCGGTGCACGCCCCAAGTTCGCGCCCGTCGTGACGCCCGTTCAGCATGGGGCCACCCGAGACCATGATGGCGGGGACATCCGCCGACGCCGCACCCATGAGCGCCGCCGGCGTCGTCTTGTCGCAGGCCGCCAGCAAGACGACCGCGTCCATCGGTTGGGCGCGAATCATCTCCTCTGTGTCCATCGCCATCAGGTTGCGGAAGAGCATCGTCGTCGGTTGGACGTGCACCTCGCCAAGCGAGATCGTCGGGAACTCGAGGGGGAGGCCTCCTTCCTGCCAGACGCCTCGCTTGACCGCTTCGGCAACCTGCTTGAAGTGGGCATTGCAGTTGTTGAACTCCGACCACGTCTGCGCAATGCCGATCACTGGCTTGGCCAAGTCGTCCTGCGTGAAGCCCATGGCCTTGGTGAAGGCGCGCGCCGTGAAACCCGACGGCGTGCCGCGTTCGCCAAAGAAGCGGGCACTCCGACCCGCCGGCGGGGCGCCGCCGGCGAGGACATCCGGCGCGGTTCCCGGATCGAACGACCCAAGGCGGGTGGGTTCGCGGTTGGGTAATCCCTCAGCCCCAAGCGGTGCGTCACCACGCCCGGGGTCACGCGGATCGCGCGACGCCGGGGGCGGCCCGTAATGAATGCTCACGATTCCCTCTCCATCTCTCAGACTTGACCCCTAGACGGCGGGCGTGATCCCGACCTTGGTGCCGGGTTTCCACCGCCGACGGAACGACGGGCGCATGACCGCCTCCGGCGACTGGATCGTCAGGCCCCCATCGACCATCAGCGTTGCACCTGTTACCCATTTCGCTTCATCCGACGCGAGGTACAGGGCAGCGTTGGCGATGTCCTCGGGCGTGCCGATTTCGCCAAGGGGGTAGCAGTCGAGGTTGCCGGCCCACTCAGCCTCATCGGCCTCGTTGCGCGGACGAGTCACGTCATTCAGGATGAGGCCTGGGCAGATTGCGTTCGCGCGGATGCCGTGCGGGCCGTAGTCGAGGGCGAGGTTTCGGGTGAGGCCAAGGATGCCCGCCTTCCCCGCGGAGTAGCCCCCGAAGTGTGGGTTCGTGACGACACCGTTTGCAGACGAGATGCTGGTAATCGACGGCCCGGCGGCGCGCCCCGCCGTCATCAGGTGCGGCAAGGCGTGGTGCGCGGTGAGGTAGACCGAGGTCAGGCACCCGTCAATCGTGCGTCGCCACTCGGCCTCGTCAATCTCGTGGAGGTACTTGACCGTCGCCATCGCAGCGCAGTTCACGATGGTCGTGAGACGTCCGTACGTCGCGATGGCCAAGTCGACGAGGGCACGCACGTCGTCGCCGTTGCTGGCGTCAACCCGGAGTGAAACGGCGCGACCGCCCGCCGCCTGCACTTCGGCGGCGACCGCCGCGGCGCCCGCCTCGTTCACGTCACTGACAACGACCGCGCAACCCTCATGCCCGAACCGTCGCGCGATGGCATGGCCGATGCCGGCGCCCCCGCCACCCGTGATGATCGCCACCTTTCCTGCCAATCGCATCGCTTCCTCCGTGCGCCTTGCCCCCGACAGCTGAGCTCGGGGCGAATGTCCGGCGCAGCGTACTTGCTCTCCCGGGGGTGCTGGTCCCGCTGTGCGTCGTCGCGCCGGCGGATGTGCCGCCTACAATCCCGGCGCAACGCCGGTCCGGCGACCGCCCGGGCGCAGCCGGCACGGTTTGGAATGCGAGGGCTTCAAGGGTGGCTGGACGGCTTGCGGGCAAGGTGGTGATCGTCACTGGCGGCGGTGCCGGGATCGGGCGCGGAGTCTCGACGCGATGCGCGTCGGAAGGCGCGGCGGTTGTGATCGCCGAACTTGACGCTGGCCTCGGGGCCGAGACGGCGAGGCTCATCACCGACGGCGGTGGAAGGGCGATCTTCGCCCACACCGACGTGACGGATGAGGCATCAGTCGCAGCATGCGTGGCCACTGCTGAGGCGGCATTCGGCCCGGTATCCGGTCTGGTGAACGTCGCGGGGATCTACCCACGGGCGACCCTGGACAACACCACCGTCGCCCTGTGGGACCGGATCATGGACGTCAACCTCAAAGGCCCCTTTCTGACGTGCCGGGCAGCGGTGCCATCGATGCGAAAGGCTGGCGGTGGTTCGATTGTCAATGTGACGTCGACCAACGCCTACTCAGGTTGGCCGAACCTCTTCGCGTATTCGACGGCGAAGGGGGGCCTGCTTACGATGACGCGCAACTTGGCTCGGGGCTTGGCCGCCGACCGGATACGCGCAAACGCGCTCAATCCCGGATGGGTCATTAGTGATAACGAGATCCGCATTCAGGCTGGGGACGGCCACGACCTCGCATGGATCGCCGAGGCAGGCAAGCGCCAGCCGCTCGGGAGGCAGCAGACACCGGACGACTCGGCCTGGTCGGTCGTGTTCCTGCTCTCTGATGAGTCCTCGCAGGTGACCGGAACCGAACTGAACGTCGACGCCGGCCGATCGATGCCGGGACAGGGGGGTTCCGGGTAGCCCGACTCAGGTGCGGTGACGCTATGGTTGGGTAGGGCAACCACCGAACGCATGGACCTCCAGTCGATCCTGAACCCGCTCGGCGTCGATCCGCTCGCCCTCATGCCGACGGCGCCGGGGGCGGATGCCCTGCTTGAGGCCGCCTCACGGTTTCCCGGCGGACCGGTCGCGCTCGTCTTCGTCCTCTTCTGGTCGCCGTGGATGGCGGCCATTGGGATCCCTGCGGGGCTGTTGCTGGCGCGTCACGCAGGAATCAACCCGGCGGTCACGATCGGTCTCTACGCCCTTTCGGACGTGATGGGTGCCATGGTGACGCACCCAACGTACGCCATCATCCGCAAGTACGGGTCGCGAAGCCGGATCCTCTCGAAGCTCGGGCGGATCTACCTCAAGATCGCAATGTTTGGGGTCCGCATGCCTCGTCTGGAGGACGTCCAGAACGGCCCGATGCTGCCGGCCCTCTTCCGGATTGGCGTGATTGCCTTCGGGTTCGACATCTACCACGGCGGGATGGTGGTCGCTGGCCTGCCCGTCCCGCGATTGCTTGGCTGGCTTGCCGCGCTCATTGGCGACATGATCTGGTTCGGTGTGCTGATGGCGACAAACAGCGCCGCGGCAGCCGTGATCCAGGACGACAAGACGGTCGCGATCGTGACGATTGTCGCCATGCTCGTGATCCCGAAAGTCGCTGAATGGATCTTCCCGGCACTTCGCATGCCGGACAATCGCGCCGCCGGGCCTACCGCCGTGCCGGCACCCGCAGGCGGAGGCGCGCCCGCCTTGTCACTTGCGTTTGCCGCGACCGGAGCGGGTCACACCCCTACGATCGCTTCGCGGGGGGCTGGGTCGATCGCCGGAGCTGACGCAGCGGTGTCGAGTCCACGTCGGACCGCAAGAGGCGGGCCACCTCCGCCTCGTACTCGCAAACGTCAAGCGAACCTGCCGCGAATCGCTCCTTCAGGTTCGCAAGCATCCCGACCCGGAACTGCTCGTCCGTGAGTTGACCGGCGACATAGCGACGTCGCAGGCGCGCTGCCTCGCGGTCTGCATCGGCAAGCGGTTCGTAATCATGCTCGGACCGGTTGCGCCGACTGCGTTCGTCCTTGGAAGCGCGCCAGAACAGCCACGCTGGTATCGCGATGACGCCGGCCGCCGCCGCAACGACGACGGCCAGCACCGCCACGATCACCACGACGGCCACCACCGACGTCACCAGGAGGAACGGCACGGCAACAACGGTGGCAAGCGCGACGCCCGCTGCCGTGAAGAGCTTCGGGACGAGCCAAATCAGTGCCGCGACGATCACGAAGTACCGCAGGATCCCCCGGCCGCCACGACGCCTAGCCATGCCCTTATCTTGTAGTCCCGTTCACGCGTTGCGTCAAAGTCTATCCCTGCACGACGCCAGACCCCGGCTCTCGTGCGGAGTCTGGCGGACGCGGGTACCATCGCGCGCCGGGAGGGCAAGCACCGATGATGATCCTTGCAGGGCGCCTTGTGATCCTTGGGTGGGCCCTCATGATCGCGTATGTCG
>CAILQO010000141.1 GCA_903836285.1 uncultured Chloroflexota bacterium | reverse complement strand
CGACCGCGGCGAGCCAACCAGCGTCTATGCCCGCTACGGCGACCGCTTCTACGACGTCGATGCCGACTGGGAGAACTGGGACTCGTACAGCGTCAGCCTGGAGTTCCGTGGTGGTGCGGTCGGCTCGGTCGCCACGACCTACGGCTCGTTCCCCGGCCTGCCGCAATCCTCCGGCCACGACATCATCGCTGATGGACTCGTCGTGCGCTTTCGGGGGAACCGCTGCGAGCTGCACTCGCCCGGTGGCACGGTGGAAGTCGTGGAGGCTACCGAGGATCCCACGATCAGCATGAACCACGCGTTCTTGCTCGCCACGCGTACCGGCGACACCTCACACCTCCGCCAAGACTACGAAGACGCGAACCGCAGCCTCGCCATCTGTCTCGCGGCGAACGACTCTGCGATGTCCGGCGCACCGATCGCCCTCGACTGGCGCAACGCCGACTAACGCACGGCGCTCCCTGCATCGAAGGGAATCACCGCAACCGTGCGCCCCACACCCAACGCCGCGTGCGCGGCACACGGGGCATTGCGCGCAGGCATGAGTACGGAGAGCGCCGGGACAGAGATCGCGGGGTAGGTGTCACATCCCGCTCGCAATGTGTCTCGAGCCGCCTACTCGTGGCTCGTCGCCCGGCGGCCACCCACAGCATCGGGCACGAGATCCCTCGCAAATACCACCATCGCAATGACGCCCGCGCCTGCCAGTGCCGCCAAGGCTGCGAAGATCGACACCAGCCCGGACCCGAGCGTCACTGCAAGCGCCTGCCCCACGTCTGGTGGGACGCCCGCCCGCCCTGTCGGTGACAGCATCTGCGACACCACGCTCACCGCCTGCACCGGATCGATTCCTCGGGCGACGGCACCGTCAAGCAGTTGGGTATTGAGCCAACCACCAGCGATCGCGACCGCGATGGCTCCAGCGACGTTCCGTGCGAACTGCGTTGACGACGTCACTGCCGCGCGGCGGTTCCAGGGGACCGAGACCTGGGGCGCGTAGAGGAACGCCGTCGAACTCATGCCCAGCCCGCACCCAGCAACGCCCATCCCGACCGCGAGGACGGCTGTCGGCACGTCAAGGGCGGCACTGGCGGCGACAAGGCCCGTACCCACGGCGATGCCCGCCGTCCCGGCAATCGCGCTCCGGCGGAAGCCGAGGGCAAGGTAAATCCGTCCGCTTACGACCGCAGTCAACGACCACGCCGCCCCGAGAGCGGTCAACACCGAACCGGTCGCGAGCGCATCGCCCCCCCGTGCGCCCTGCACGAGCAGCGGCACGAACGTTGTCGGCAGGAAGTTGGCGAACCCAACGACCACGTTCCCGAGGTTCCCGACCGCAACAGGACGGAGCGAGAGCGCATCGAACGGCAGGACCGGGTCGGGCGCACGGCGTTCGACAAGCGCGAATGCCCCGAAGAGCACCGCAGCACCTGCCAGTGTCACCGCCATCGCGCCGGAACCCCACGGCAACGAGCGACCTCCCTCCAAGGCGACCACCAGGACGCACGTCAATGCCCCAGTTAGCGTCAGGGCGCCCGCATAGTCGATCGGTAACTCGCGGGGCGATGTCCGCTCGCGCAGGTACACGAAGAGCAGCGCAAGCGCGCCAAGGCAGAACGGCAGGTTCGACCAGAAGACCCATCGCCAAGTGGCGTACTGGACCACCAGCGCACCTCCCGACGGACCAACCACACTGAAGAAGGCCCAAAGGCTCGAGGTCACCGCCTGCACACGGACCCGTTCCTCAATCGTGTAGATGTCGCCAAGTACGGTCAATGTCAGCGGCATCACTGCACCAGCTCCCGCTCCCTGAAGGAGCCGTGCCAGCACGAGCAGCGTCATTGACGGTGCGGCACCGCAAAGGAACGTGCCGATGGTGAACAACCCGAGTCCCACGAAGAAGAGCGGGCGGCGCCCGAACGTGTCAGCCAGCTTGCCGTAGAGCGGCGCCGTGGTCGTGGTCGTGAGCAGGTACCCGG
>CAILQO010000140.1 GCA_903836285.1 uncultured Chloroflexota bacterium | reverse complement strand
TACTTCTCAATATGAATGGAGGTGAACTTATCTTCCTGCACGAGCCGTTCACTGAGCAGGATCGCGTCCTCAAAGTTTCCGCCTTCCCAGAACATGAAGGCGCAGAGCACGTTCTGCCCAAGAGCCAGCTCACCGCCTTCGGTCGACATGCTATCGGCGAGGGGCTGTCCCTCCACGACGCGATCACCTCGCGACACGATCGGGCGCTGATTAATGCAGGTGCCTTGGTTGCTACGGATGAACTTGCGCAGCGTGTGACGGTGTGACTCACCGTCATCGCCGAGCACAACGATCTCGGTAGCGGTCGAACTGAGGACCTCGCCCGACGCCTTTGACAACACGACTTGGCCCGAGTCTCGGGCGACTTGCCGCTCCACGCCGGTCGCAACGTAGGGCGCTTCGGGCGTCAGCAGCGGAACCGCCTGTCGCTGCATGTTGGCGCCCATCAACGCGCGATTAGCGTCGTCATGCTCGAGAAATGGGATGAGCGCAGCGGCAACCGAAACGATCTGCTTGGGAGAGACGTCGAGCAAGTCGACACGATCGACAGGTGCGGACTGGAACTCGCCGTCGTAGCGCGATGCCACCCGGCTCTCGATCAGGTTCCCGTTATCGTCGAGAACCGTGTTCGCCTGAGCAATGTGAAACGCTTCCTCCTCGTCGGCCGGCAGGTACTTCACATCTCCGACGAAACGTGGGTCCTCCGGGCCCGTGACGTATGGACGAACGGAGAGCTCAAACTCGCCCTCGGCACGCGCAAGCGCAACGAGCTCCGCGGCAATCTCCTGCGTCACTGGAACCATCTCGCCAGCGACCACGCTCGTCAGGCTCGCCAGTGCGGTTGAGGAGGCGCGCTCTTGAACCGGAGCCGGAAGGCGTCTGCGGGTGTCAGAGGTGAGCATGCGCCCGACAAGCGTCGCGGGATCGGTCGAAGCTGAAACGGTCGCCGTCTTTCGGACAGTCCGATATGGCGTCTCAATGAACCCATAGTCGTTGATCCGCCCGTACGTGGCCAACGCTCCGATCAGGCCAATGTTCGGCCCTTCCGGCGTCTCAACGGGGCAGATGCGGCCATAATGCGACTCGTGGACGTCGCGCACGTCGAAGCCAGCCCGGTCTCGCGAAAGGCCTCCCGGGCCGAGCGCCGACAGGCGACGCTTGTGGGTCAGCTCAGACAATGGATTTGTTTGGTCCATGAACTGGCTAAGCTGCGAACCGCCGAAAAACTCTTTCATCGCGGCGGTGACCGGCCTGGTGTTGACCAGCTGGGCCGGAGTTGCAGACTCAGGGTCCTGAACCGTCATCCGCTCCTTGATGACCCGCTCCATCCGAAGCAGGCCAACCCGGAACTGGTTCTGGATCAGCTCGCCGACCGCACGGATGCGGCGGTTGCCCAGATGATCAATCTCGTCACTCTTACCCTGATCGCGATTCAGTCGGATCAGTTCCCGGACGAGCGCCACAAGATCATCCACGCCTAGAGTGCGATCGGTTCTCCCGAATGTGCGAAGGCGCTTGTTCAGCTTGTACCGACCGACCCGGCCGAGGTCGTACCGTCGGGCGTTGAAAAACAGCCCATGAACCGTCGATTCGGCGTTCGCCGCGGTCGCGGGGTCTCCTGGACGGAGGCGGCGGTAAATTTCAATCAGCGCTTCGCTGTACGTCCGCGCTGGGTCCCTGCGCGTCGTCGTGCCGATTGTGGCCTCGGTGAACCGGTGGGTCGGATCGGTGTCGACGTCCTCGAAAGCCGCGAAGAGCGCATCGTCCTCGGCAAGCTCGCGGGAGAGGGATCGAAGCAGCGTCGTGACCGGGATCTTCCGCTTCCGGTCAATCTTGACCGTCAGCATGTCCTTGTTGCTCGTCTCAAACTCAAGCCACGCGCCACGGTTCGGGATCAGTTTCGCGGTGAACAGCCGACGGCCAGTGACCGGGTCATCGTCCGACTGGAAGTAGACGCCCGGTGAGCGGACCAGCTGGCTCACCACTACACGTTCAGCACCGTTAATGATGAAGGTCCCGTGCTCCGTCATCATCGGGAACTCGCCAATATAGATCACCGATTCCTTGATCTCGCCGGTGTTCTTATTCCGTAGCTCTGCATGGCAGTTCAGTGAGGCACTGTACGTCAGGTCCCGCTCACGACAAGTGTCCTCATCGTTCTTCGGCTCGCCGAACGGGTCATCGTCGACCCAAAGACGAAGCTCAAGATTCTTGCCGGTGAAGTCAGTGATCGGTGAGATCTCGTCGAAGAGTTCCTTCAGGCCGTCTCGTCTGAACCACTCAAACGACTTCTTCTGGATCTCAAGCAAGTTGGGCATGTCCAGTAGGTCGCCCGCGCGCCCGAAGTGCACCCGGCCAGATGTACCACGACCAGAGTCCAGCAGTCGCTCCACCGCAACCATTACGCAGGCTCCTGAAGTTTCGTGCCGCGTGCACCGATTGGGCACGCCAACGCCTCGCCAGCTGGAAGCCCGCGAACCCTCAGCCGAGTTGTCGCAGAACCTCGGGCCAGCGCGCGGACAACCACTCACCTGTGGAGGCCGCTACAAGCACGCAATGCCTCAACGCCCTGCCAGTGTGGTCACTGGCAAGCGTAGAGGCATTTCCGTCAACCACCCCAAGCATAGCAGCATGGGGGGGAGGGGCGGGGCGCGCTACTACTTGATCTCGACCGTGGCACCGACCTCGTCGAGCTTCGCCTTGATCGCGGCGGCGTCTTCCTTTGAGACACCCTCCTTGACCGACTTGGGAGCGCCATCAACTAGGTCCTTGGCCTCCTTCAGGCCCAGGCCGGTGATCTCGCGGACCACCTTGATGACCGGAATCTTGTTCGCACCGGCAGCCACGATGACCACGTTGAACTCAGTCTGCTCCTCAACCACGGCGGCAGCGGCAGCAGGTGCAGCGGCTGCAGCGGCCGGCGCGGCGGCGATTGCAGCAGAAACGCCCCACGCGTCCTGAAGCGCCTTGCTCAGTTCCGCGAGCTCAAGCACGCTGAAGTGGTTGAGCTGATCAATGATCGCCTGAACCTTTTCACTGGACATGTTCCGTTTCCTTTACCGCTAATGCGTGGCCGCGTGACCTACGCCGCGTGGCCAAGCTGCTCCACACGCGCCTCAACCGTCGCGACAAACGTCTGCAGCACCGCATTCAGGACGCCGACGACGTTACTGAGCGGCGCTGTGATCGTCCCGACCACTTGTGCCCGAAGCTGATCGACTGGCGGCAACGTCGCGATTGTCTCTACCGCCGAACCGTCCACTGGCCGGCCATCAAGAAGAGCGCCGCGCACCTTGAGGATGCGCGATGTCCGCGCAAAGTCGTTCAGGACCTTCGCCGGTTCAACAATGTCGCTGAAGCAGAAGGCGACAGCCGTGGGCCCCGCGAAAAGTGTCCCTCCGTCGAACCCATGTTGACGTGTCGCACGCGTCAGCAGCGTGTTTTTTGCAACGACCAACTCTGCGTCGTGCGCTCCAAGCTGGCGGCGCAGCGTACGAAGATCCTTCACCTTCAGTCCGCGATAGTCGGCCACGATCGCCAAGTGCGCGCGCCCCAACTTTTCGCTGAGGTCCGCGATCTGCGCCTCTTTCCTCGGGGTGGGCATCAGGCCCTCCTTCCGTCCTTGCCGATCAACTCGGTACGTTCACGTGCGTGCGAAGAATTCCGGCAACGGTATGCCGACAAAACACGAGCGCACTCCTGCGATCTCGTCGCAGGAGTGCGAAGGAGGCAGGCCGGAGCTGCTCGCGGCTAGAAAAGCCATCAAGCGCTACCGCCTGTGCCCCAAGCCTCGGTCGGTGGTGCAACGCACCCTTCGCTCGCAATCGCGAGGCCGACGGTCTACGACCGGGATATCAGTCTTGCGGAATATTCCAAAGTATAGCGGAAGTCCGCCCAGCGCCGCCGGAGACCTAGACCAGCGCCTGAGCGGCAGCGACGTCAACGTGAACGCCTGGACCCATCGTCGATGCCAGAGTGACCGTCCTGACGTACGTACCCTTCGCGCCGGACGGCTTCGCGGCCAAGACCGCAGCAACCAATGCTCGCAAATTATCTTTGAGGGCATCCTCAGAGAAGCTGACTTTGCCAATGGGGACGTGGAGGAGGCCTTGACGGTCTGCGCGGAACTCGACTCGGCCGGCCTTGATCTCTCGAATCACACGGTTCACGTCGGCGGTCACGCTGCCGGTTCTTGCGTTAGGCATCAGGCCGCGAGGACCGAGGATGCGCCCAAGACGGCCAACGACGCCCATCATGTCGGGCGTCGCGACGGCGACGTCGAAGTCAATCGTGCCGCCTTCAATTTCCTTTGCAAGGTCTTCCGCACCGACCTTGTCGGCGCCAGCGGCAAGCGCTTCGGCTGCCTTGTCGCCTTGAGCGAACACTGCCACGCGAACGGCACGGCCGGTCCCGGCAGGCAGCACAACGGTGCTGCGGACCTGCTGATCGGCATGGCGTACGTCAATTCCGAGACGCACGTGCGCTTCAACGGTTGCGTCGAACTTAACGTATGAAGTCTCTTTCGCGAGGACAATGGCCTCATCTGGCGAGTAGAAGCGGCTGCGATCAACTTTCGCAAGCGCCTCGGCATGCTTGCGACTCTGCTTGGCCATGGCTGACATTTCTCCTGCAGTGCTGGCGCGCCGGCTTGGCGCTCCTGCGGTCTGCCACCCTCCAACCGGAGGGGTAGCACCATTAATCGACGACCGTGAGTCCCATGCTCCGGGCCGTCCCCTCGATCATGCGCATCGCCGCGTCGATGTCGTTGGCGTTCAGGTCCGTCATCTTGGTTTTTGCGATTTCCCGGACCTTGTCGCGCGACACGGTGCCAACCCGAGTCTTCACGACGTTTGCTGAACCCTTCTCCACGCCGGCGGCCTTCTTCAATAGGTCAGCCGCTGGCGGTGTCTTCAAGATGAAGGTGAAGGTTCGGTCCTCGTAGACGGTAATCTCGGCTGGAATGACCAAGCCTGCTTGGGACGCCGTCCGCTCATTGAACTCCTTCACGAAGCCCATGATGTTGATCCCGTGCTGGCCAAGCGCCGGCCCAATCGGTGGCGCAGGTGTCGCCTTCCCAGCTGGCGCCTGGACCTTCACAATTGCGCGAATTTTCTTTGCCATCCAACTATCCTCACGAAGCCGCCGACCCGAACGAAACCAAGGTCACGTCGTCACTGTTTTTCAACCTGGAGAAATCCGATGTCGACCGGCGCCTCCCGACCGAAGATCGATACGAGGACCTTGAGCCTCGACTTCTCGTCGTACACCTCGTCGACGAGACCAAGCTGTTCGCTGAACGGTCCATCAATGATCTTTACCCGATCGCCGCGGTCAAACGTGAGGCGGATCTGCGGCTTGGACTCCTGCATTTTCCGGAGGATGACCTGAACGTCGGCTTCCGGAAGTGGTGTCGCCTCATTGCTTGAGGTCCCGACGAAACTGGTAACGCCTTGGGTCCGCCGAACCACTTCCCACGTCTGGGGATCGATCACCATCTCGACTAGAACATAGCCAGGGAAGACCTTGCGCGGCACCGTCCGACGGACACCGTTCTTGATCTCCACTTCCTCTTCGGTCGGGACCACAACCTGAAAGACGCGATCACTCACGTCCATGGAGATGATGCGTTGCTCAAGGTACTGCTTGACCTTGTTTTCGTAGCCCGAGTACGTGTGGATCACATACCAAGCTGTCTTGTCAGGGCGGACTTGTGCCGTCGGCGTGTCGGTTGCGTCAGTTTCGGCTACCACGGGCGTACCTCGCGCGTCTCGCGCCTGTCGGGCCGATTGACCCGCAGCACGTACCCCTGTCCTCCTTATGAGGAGAGCAAGAGCCCGAACAGCTTCTCGAAGATATAGTCGAAGGCGCCGAGAAGGACGCCAGTGGCCAACGAAACTCCGATCACAAGCGCCGTGAGGTTGGTCGCCTGCTCACGCGTCGGCCATGTCACCTTGCGAAGCTCGGATGTTGCGTCCCTGAAGAAGTCGACGTTCAAGCTTTCCGATATCAGGCTGACCTTGCCCGGCCTCGACGGGGCGGCGGCGGCTTGGGCCTGCCTGATCGCCCGGGAGGAGGTAACGGAGGTCACCACCCGGGACGGGTCAGCCTCCGCCGTCGCAGCACGCCCAGCCGGTCCGCCACGCATGGAGCGTCCTCGCATCGCCCTCAGTGGCGCTCCACCTCCCCTAGCCCTGTCCCGAGATCTTCGTCTCGCGATGTTCGTGATGCGTCCGGCACCTCGGGCAGAACTTCTTAAGCGTCATCCGCTCCGGATCGTTCCGCTTGTTCTTGGTCGTCGTGTAGTTCGGCGACTTGCAGGCCGTACATTCGAGCCTGAAGGCAATCCGGTCTTCCCGCTTCGCCACGTCGTTAGTCCTCTTCCTCGGCGCATTACGGGGCAGCCGGGGGACGCTGCGGCCGATAGCCGCCCACGCCAAAGCGAAGGCGGCTTGGCGCAATCATGCAATGGTACATCCGCCAGCGACGTGCCGACGTCAGAACCCGGAACTAGGCGAGGATCTTGGTGACGACGCCGGCCCCAACCGTCCGGCCCCCCTCGCGGATCGCGAACCGCAACCCCTCCTCCACCGCCACCGGCACGATCAGCTCTATCTCCAGCT
>CAILQO010000139.1 GCA_903836285.1 uncultured Chloroflexota bacterium | reverse complement strand
GGGCATGGTGTCACTGCTTCCCCTCCTTCCGCCGCGAACGGAAGCCGACCAATCGGTCGTCGTTCAGGCCGTAGTGCTACGCCATCGTGCACCTGAACTTCCCGAAGTGCTGCTGGTCCATCGATTCAGCCCGCGCGCCTGGGAGATTCCCGGGGGACGGCCGGACGATCAAGAGCCCCTTGATCGCGCGGTCGTTCGCGAGGTGCTGGAAGAGACCTCGATGGTTGTGACAGTTGCCCGGCGCGTCGCCACGTTCCGGCGCAGCGGGTTTCGGCCCCATGTCTCGCCGGTATTCAGGTGTGAGGTGGTATCGGGTGTGCCGCGACCAAATGACGAGGCAGTTGCGGCTGCGTTCTTTCCGATAGATCGGCTTCCGTGGGGGACTTTTCCGTGGCTGCGCAAAGCTATTGAGATCGCAGTTGCTGACCTGAGGGTGCCTGAAGCAGCGGTCTGCAGTCCAGATGGCCATCAGCTGGAGCAGAGGCAGCACCTCGGGTTCGCCTCGATGCTCGTCGCGCTTCTCATTCATATGGCAGGGATGGCGAGGTTGCGTTCATAGGCTTTCGAAAGCGAGTGGTAACCTGCCCGCCGGCGAGGAGGACTCGATGGCGGACGGTGAAGCGCACGCGGGACCGGTGCGGGTGTTCAAGGACCTCGATCGCGTAGACGACGAGTTCCTGCGCCAGCTTGCGACACGGGTCCACTTGATGGACTTGGCGTACGCCTTCGGGTTCGGGGTGCCAGAGCTTCTTTCGCGCCTTGAGACGGTTATCCGGCCAGGAATGGTGGAGCAGCTCCGGTCGGCAATCGCGATGGCGAAATCCTCTCAGGAACGGTATCCGGTGGACGAGTCCGTCCGAAGTGCGCGGACGCGTGTCGTTGATGTCGCGCGTCGCGTTCTGGGTCCCTCGTCCTAGACGACCCGCCGGCTTTTCAAGCGCAAGCACTACCGGAAGGAAGAGGGAATGGGCGGTCGCACGTTTGGCGTCGGCATCATCGGGACGGGGCGGATTTCAGGAGCGCATGCTCGCGCAGCTCGCGAGTCGGGTGGGACGCGCCTCGTGATGGCGAGTGAGGTCGATCAGGCTCGTGCCGACGCGTTCGAGTCAAAGTGGTCGTGTCCGGTTGTGGCCGACTATCGCGAAGTCTTCGAGAATCCCGACGTCGACATCGTGTCGCTGACGCTTCCTCACTGGTTGCATGAGCCAATCGGCATCGCAGCGGCCGAGGCAGGCAAGCATATATTCGTCGAGAAGCCGATGGCTGACTCCGTCGAGGAGTGTGATCGGATGATCGCGGCAGCGCGATCCCATGGGGTCAAGCTCTTTACCGGGCACACCGAGCAGTTCCTCGCACCGAACGTTGCCGCGCGCAACCTGATCGCGTCAGGTGAGGTCGGGACCCCTGTCCTCGCCACCGATTGCTGGTACAAGGCGTTTGGGGTCGCCGCTCGACCCGCATGGTTCCTTGATCGTTCCAAGGGAGGAGGCATGTGGCTCATGAACGGAGCTCACATGGTCGACCGTCTCACCTACCTGATGGGGCAGCCTGTCGTGTCGGTCAAGGCCATCGTCCAGACTAGATTCCACGCAATCTCCGCCGACGACACCGCATTGGCGTTCCTCCAGTTCGCCGACGGCTCGGCGGCGACCCTCGCGCACACTGGCTACAAGGACCATGCCGGCGCAGGAGTGGACCATATTGGCGGCGAAATCATCATCACCTGTACGGAGGCGCAGCTCAAAATCGTGGACCGGGCGCGCCTTTACCGCAGCGTGGCCGGTGATAAGGGTGGGATGTGGCAGGAGGTCGAGGTTGATCGCGTCGACACCACGACCGCCGAACTTCGCGCCTTGGTTCACAATATCGTTCACGACGAACCGGAGACCGTCTCGGTTGAGCAGGCGCGCCACATTGTCGCGGTGATGGCTGCTTGCGAGGAGTCGTCTCGCACCGGACGTGAGATCCTCGTTCACGCGTGAGACGCGTGAACTCCGAGGTAGGGTTTTTGGAACAGTCGCCTTCGGTCGACTGCATGTACGTGTGAGATGCGGTCGGGCAGGTGGCGATCATGGGCTTCTTGAACCTTGCTTCGTGGCGCAGTGCTGGCGGGCGCGTTCGCGCGGAACGATCGTCAGGAGTGGTCCAGATCCCGCCCGCCCGCTACTACTACGAACAGTTGCCTATCTTCCAATCCATGGTCGACTCCTACTGCGAAGTGAACGGTCGGAGGCCGGCTTCGCTCGACGACCTGTACCTATGGGTGCTGGCGACTGAGGGCAATGCTGCTGACCAAGCCCGAGCTACCGACCTTGCAGATTGGTTGAGTTACTTTGAAATCGAGCCCAATTCGCTGCTTGGGATCGTCAACGTGGTCGCAGATCGCACTCCAGTTGCCCGTCGCTTGCTCGCTGCGCGCGACGATGCACAAGCCGGGGGACCGCGTTGATGAGCTCGTTGACCGTCAAACGCCCACCATTGGCAGGAGGCACGGTCCGTGCCTTCCTGGTCGGAGCGGTCTTCGCCGATACCTCAGGGCTCACACAGTCGCTGGCAGCGATTCGCTCCACCGGAACTGCGAGCGACATTGTCGGGTTCGCTGTACCGCTTCCGGGTGACCCGACTGACGATGCAGTCGCCGCTGAGGTGGTGGGGCGCATCACCGCGCCCGCGGGGTTTGCCGCGTGGGTTCGCCTGGTGATTGATCCGCACGCACCCACAAGCCCGACCTATCGCGATCAAGTCGCGGGACGAAACGTTCCGTTGGCCTACGCAATACTTGGAGACGTGGCCGAGTGGGTTGGCGCTACCGGATACATGCGCGTAGGTCGCCAAGATGGTGCGTCCGCTTGGGTTCTGGGCCGACCGAACCACGCGTCAGCGGTGCAAGGCGGCATCGGGACCCTCCGCGGCGACGCGCTCGCGACGGTCGGCGTGCCGCTTGCCCTGCGTGACGCGTTCCGCAATTTGGTCGTTTCCGGCAATAGCGTCCTGACTACCTGCGAGACCGACCCCGGTCGCGCGTCGCGCGATGCAGACATCTTCCGTCGGCACGGTGGGCGGGCCACCTTCGTGCATCCGATCAGCTAGATCTTTGAGCCGGATCCGTGACCGGCCGATGCTCCTACCCGCCAGGATCCGGGGAACCGGACTGGGCTTTGTCTTGTTCTCGCTTGCGGTGAATGCAATGGACCAGTACTCAGCACGTGGGCGACCTACCTCGCGGGAATCTGCTCTAGTAGGGCCGGACCATCCAACCGCGGCGCTGCCACGTCGACGCCTGGCGGTGTTGCGCCCCGGTGAGCTGGTTGTTGGGGTGATCACTCGACTGGTACGCGGTGGGGCACTTGTTGACATCCAACTTGAAAGCAATGAGCCTGCGTTCCTGCCCTTGCGTTCAATTCCCGTCAAGGCGATGCCGGTCATCCGCGAACTGATCGACACGGCTGCCGTGCAATCGTTCCGGATCGATCAACTCGATCGGGCGCAGGGCACGGCAACGCTCTCCATTGAAGGCCTTATCCGCATTCCGGAGGATCAGAAAGCTGCGCCGCGTGGCACGGCTTCACCTTCACCGACGCCGCCCCCTACTAGGGCAGCCCGCACGAAGCCGTCAGCCGGGGAGATTGCGAAGCAACGTCAACAGGAGCTGTTGCGGCGCCTG
>CAILQO010000138.1 GCA_903836285.1 uncultured Chloroflexota bacterium | reverse complement strand
TTGGAGCCCGCAATGGCAGCCGTGCATGTAGTCGTTGGCAGCGGCGTGGTTGGGACCTCGGTCGTGCGTGCCCTGTCGGGGCGGGGCGCCGAGGTGGTCCTGATCACGCGGAGTGGGTCCGGCCCTCAGGGACCAGGCATCCGATGTGTGTCGGCGAATGCGGCGTCCGTGGAGGCTCTCGTGTCCGCCGCCCCACGAGCCGCGGCGGTCTACAACTGCGCGAATCCGCGCTACCACGAATGGGCGCGTGACTGGCCCCCAATCGCCTCCGCGCTCCTCGACTACGCCGAACGGGCGGGTGCCGTATTGGCAACGTGCTCCAACCTGTACGGCTACGGGCCGGTCGACGTGCCAATGGTGGAGACGCTTCCGCTCGCGGCCCCCGGGCCGAAGGGCCGGGTCCGGGCCCAGATGTGGCTCGACGCGATGGCACGGCACGACGCCGGGCGCGTCCGAGTGACCGAGGTGCGAGGCTCCGACTACATCGTCGCCGGAGAACAGTCGCGGGTTGGCAGTGCACGCGTTATGGGTCCGCTCCTCGCCGGCAAATCGGTGTCGTTGATCGGGCCGCTCGACCAACCACACGCATGGACCTCACCGACAGACGTTGGCCGGCTGTTGGTTCAGGTAGCGACCGATGAACGCGGATGGGGACGCGCGTGGCATGTGCCAAGCAACCCACCTCGCACCCAGCGCCAAGTGATCGATGATCTCGCTGACACGGCAGGTGTGGCGCGCGTCAAGGTGTCGCAAGTGCCAAATATCTTCTTGCATGCGCTCGGCCTGGTGAATCCGGTGATGCGAGAGTTTGGCGAGGTGGCGTATCAGTTTGAGCGCCCGTACCTCCTCGACGATCGTGCGGCGCGCGAGACGTTCGGCGTGGAACCGACGCCGTGGATGGAGATCCTTGGCGAGGTGGTCGCGCACTACCGGGGCGCCGCGTAGCGAGCGGCGTGGCGCGGCGGAGCCTGCCACGGTGGGCGATGCAACGTACCATCTGTGCATGAGCGTGCGCGAATGCAGGTGACCTTCCTCGGTACGGCCGCCGCCGAGGGCTACCCGGCCATCTGGTGCCGGTGCGAGCGATGCGCGATTGCCCGGTCGCGTGGGGGTCCCAACCTGCGCTTCCGCGCGTCAATCCTCGTCAACGACGACCTGCTTGTTGACCCCGGCCCCGACTTGGTCGCCGCGTCAATCCGGCACGGGCTTGACCTCGCAGACGTCCAAGCGGTCCTGATCACGCACCTTCACGACGACCACGTCGATCCGACGACGCTCTACTGGCGCGCACCGGGCTTCGCGGTGCCGCCCTTGCCGGAGGCGCTTGTCGTTGGTACCGGCCCGTCGCTCCGTCGGTTGCACGACCGCAACGGCGTGCCGCTCAACCCGGATTCGACACGCCTCCGCATGCATGCGGCGACGCTTGGTGAGCGGATAGAGGTCGCGACCGGCGGGATCCAATCGGCGGACCCACGCGCGAAGCCGGAGCGGACGCGCATCCCCAGCGGGGTACCAACCACGGGACCGGCGCGTCGATACGAAGTTGTTGTAGTGCCCGCGTCGCACGCCGGGCCAACCGAGGAGGCGGCGTTCTTCGCAATCCGTCAAGTACTCGGGCCAGAGGCCGAAGCGCGCCACGGCAACGATGCGCCCGCAATCCTCTACGCAACCGACACAGGCCCGTTCTCGGACGCGGCGTGGGAGCTGCTCCACACGCTTGGTGACGAGGGTTGGCGGTATGACACGGTGATCATCGACGCGACGCTCGGCACCGGTGGACCGGGAACATCGCACATGAACCTCGATCAGGTCGCTTGGCACCACGACGAGTTGGCCCGGCGAGACTTGACGAGGCACGGCGCCCGGAGGATGGCGCATCACTTCAGCCACAACGGCACGCCCCCGCACGAGGAACTCGTGGCGCATCTCGCTCCGCTTGGGATCGTACCCTCCTACGATGGCCTGTCCCTTGATGCCTAGCGCGGCGGTACCGTCGAGCGACCAGCAGTCGAGTGCGTTGCCCGGGCGACGGCATTGAGCATCGACGTGCCGCTCCTCCACCTTGCGCCTGCGCCCGAGTTGCGCGAGCGCCTGCGCATCGGCATGGGCACAGGTTCCCTTGGCCAGTACGGGTTGGCCTCGCCCTTGGGACTCGTCGCGCTTTTTGGACGGAGCGACCCGCCCCGGGGTTCGCGCGCAGGGACGCTCGGTCTCATGGCCATGATCTCGCCCGGTGGCTCCCCAGCGGCGATTGCCCTCGCCGCCCTCGGGCGCGGCGCAATGTCGGGACTGATGGAACCGCCGACGACGCTCGGTCCAAACGGGGCATGGAGCCTGACCAAGCACGGTGACGGCATCGTCGCGCGCGACCACCACGCACGGGCGATCGCAATCACTCAGGCAACGGTGATGAACCACGTGGTTGTCGCCTGCGGGACCTGGCCACTGGCTGTCCCGGTCACGGGCACGCACGTCCCGCCGATGGCGTGGCGATTCGCTGAGGAACTGGACGCGGCGATCACCGCGTTCACCGACGCCGTCTCGTCCACCGTCGTTGCGCTGTACTCCCGCGCTCGCGTCACTCCCGCGCGCCGCGCCTACACGTTTGGTGCCGGCGCGATCGGCATCGACGGCCCCGCGAGCGCCGCCCGGGCGATCGGTCGCGCGGCGCGCGCCTTGGCGGGCGCCCTCTCACCGTTCCCCGGCACGGGACGGATGCCCGGAGACGGCGGCATCGCACGGGCAGTCGACACGGCGCGCCTCGCGCCCGTACGTCAGTCGACCGAGGATGCATCAGACCCATTCGCCGCGGTCGGCGGACTGCCCCAGGTCAAGCGCGAGTTGCGGGGCGTCCTTGTCGCCGTGCGCGACCCCGATGCGTACCGCCGGTGGGGCGTCCGCCCACCGCGCGGCGTCCTCCTCCATGGGCCACCGGGGACCGGCAAGACGCTGCTCGCACGATGCCTCGCGGTCGGTGCCGGTGCTCGGTTCGTGCACGTGCGCAGCACCGACGTGACATCCAAGTGGTACGGAGAGGCGGAGCGACGCCTGCAGGCGGTGTTCGACGAGGCGCGCGCCAACCCGCCGACGGTCATCTTCTTCGACGAACTTGATGCCGTGGCTCCCGCCCGTGAAGACTCGCACGAGGCAACGCACCGAATCGTCAGTACGTTGCTGGTAAACCTTGACGGTCTCGAGGACGTCAACGACGTCGTCGTCGTGGCAGCAACCAACCGCCCTGACACGATCGACAGTGCCCTCACGCGACCGGGCCGGTTCGACCGGCTGATTGAGGTGCCGTTGCCCGACCGCGAGGGGCGCGACCAAATCTTGCGAATCCATCTCGAAGATGCTTCCCGCGCCGCCGGGAGGGAGATCTTCGCCCCGCCCGGTCGCAAGGCGTGGGAGGCGCTGATCGGCGCGACCGACGGCATGAACGGTGCCTCCCTCTCGGAGGTAGTGCGTCGCGCGCTCGAAGCGCGGGTACTGGCGGGCGACCGTGACGGCCAAGTGACCGCAGAAGACCTGCTCCGCGAGAGCGCCGGCGTCGCGTGAAACCGCGCCTGCTCAGCAATCCGAGGACTCGGCGGACACCTGGGAAAACGGGGGGCTGACGTCCCTTGTGGGACCGCGGGCGCCCCATGCCCACCAACGTCCGGTAATGCACGTAACTCCTCCCCTCTTCCGCCGCAGCGGCGGGAAAGGCAAGGGGTGGGGGTATTCCCCAGGGCGGGGGGCGAGTGCTCGGATGACGAAGGCTTTGGAGGCGGAGGCGGAACTCCGTGGCCGAGGCCGTTAGCCCCGGCACCCCTCACTCCCGGGCGAGGCAACCAAGGATTGCGTCCGCCACGAACGCGACCGCCGCCGGGTTCTCGCGATCGTGCGGGATCACCAGATCGGCGTGCGCCCGTTGCCACTCCACGTAGTGACCGTTGTTCGGCTGCACATCGCGCAGGTACCACTCCATCGACTGCTCGATGGTGCGCCCAGACGTCGTCGTGTCCCGCCGGATCCGGCGCAGCACGCGTTCTTCTGGATCACAGTCGAGGAACGCCTTGAGGTCGATCAGCTCTTGAATCGGCGCATCGACGTAGAGGAGGTGCCCCTCCACGATGACGACACGCGTCGGACCGATTTCGCGGACGTTGCGGTCACGCTGTGCCAGGCCGGTGCCTTGGCCGGGAAACGTCACCGAACCACCGGCGCGCAGCCGCCGGACAGCGTCCCGCAGCGCTGGCCAAGCAATGGCGTCGGGGCGGTTCGCTGTGCGCGCCGCACCACGGGCGTCGTCGGGAAGGTGCAGGTAGTCCTGGAAGTACTCGTCCTGGCGAAGCAGCACCGGGTGCAGCGACCCGTCGAGCTGGTTCAGTCGCTCGACAAGGGCACGAGCAAAGGTTGTCTTTCCCGACGATGTCCCGCCGCACAAGCCGAACACCAATGCGCCCCCGGCGCGGCCCAATGACCACCGGTCGTGCGCTTCGCGGCGTGCAGGCGGCGCGGGCGCCACGAGGCCGTCGTCAAGGACGTTCCTGTCCACGAGCTGCGATCCCTCCCAACGCGCGCCCTGCCACCTAGACGTAATTGATGCCGTACCAGAGCGTCGGTAGGGGTAACGCCCGGGAAAGCATCGCTGCAAGCCGAGAGTCTCCGGTGACAAGTCCGCTGAGCGTCAGTGGCGCCCCAAACAGCCACTGGCTCAATTCGCCGTGGGAGGCAATCCGTATCGAAGCAGAGCCATGGCGCACTGTAAACCCGCCCCGGGCGCTGCCGGGACGCTCATCGGCCTCGAAGTGCAACATCGACGCCTCGGCTTCGCCGATGCGCGCGCCGATGAACGGGCGCATCCGCTCCATCAAGCCCGGGAAGTCGATCACCCGCACTGTGCCTGAGGTCGCCTCGGAACGATAGGTCTCGCCGACAGCGTCCAGGAGTGACGCGAGGCGTCGATCGGTCGCGACGACATGCACCTCGGCCGCCTGCGCGCCGTAGTGGTCGAGAAGTGCGGGAATCGCCGCGGCGACCGCCTCGCGATCACCCCCAACCTCCACCGGGCGAAGCAGCCGCGGGGCATCAGCCGGGCGGTTCCTGAGCCGGTCTGGCCGATGGACCACGAGGTAGGCGATCGACTCATCACGGTCTCGCACCAGCCAGAAGTCGGAGGGCGTGTTCATTACGATGGTGCAATCCATCGCGCGCACCCAGTCCTCTCGCGGCCGAACAAACCGGACTGGTTCGGTCGAGTGGATTGTGGAGAGGGTCTCGATGTCGTCAGGAGAGGCCGGCGCGACCAAGAGATTCGGGCGTCGCAAGCGCTCGGCGGAACTGGACCCAGCAACAATGTCGTACCGTCGGTCATTGCCAACCGGCCGACAGCCGACGCGCAGGTACAGGTCGCGCCCTCCAGAGATGTACATGAGGTGCGCGCCGCGTGACGCCGCGTGATCGAACGCGTCCTGCACGCAGGCCGATCCGAACCCTCGTCCCCGCGCTTCCTGTGCGGTGGCAACCGCACCCATCGCCGCGACCGTCACGGCGCAACCGAGCAACGTCGCCGGACGGGTAACAATGCCCACGTGCGTCACGAGGCGGTCACCGTCGCGGATGACCCGGAGGTTTGGCCGGTTAGCCTCGGTGAAGAGTTGCGGGTAGTCGTGGAACATCTCCGGCCGGAAGACCTCCGAGACAAGCCGGTCAAGCAGCGGCCACTCATCTGGCGCAAGCGCGCGCGGGCCATCGTGGGTGACAGATCGATGTGTATCCGCGGTCACGGTCGCGCATTCCTTCCCATGGAATCGGGTTCGTCAGGTACGCAGGCATCCCTGTCGCCTGCTGGGGCGGGGAAGGGATGGGGGTCATCATCCGGCAACTAGGCGAGAAGCTTTCTCATGGCGTCGCCAATTCGCTCCGCGTCGCCGTCGACCAAGTTTTGTGGATTGACGTACACGCCGTGAGAACCGGCATCCGAGAGTTCAATGCGCGGCCGACCAGTCCGCAGTCGCTCCTGCAGGAGATCCCTCGACAGGCGCGCCCCTTCGCCAAGCGTCACCTCCGCGCGTGGGAGGGGCTGGCCCGCCTCGTTCGGCCACGCACGTGTGGCGTTCACGCCGGGAAGGCCGGAGACAGCGTCGATCACGGTCTTCACCTCGGCCTCGTAGCGCTTCGCAATGGCAGTGAGATCAAGGCCGAGATACCACTCAACCGCCGCAAGCATCCCGCACAGCTCCTCCTTGCCGACCTTCATCGGTCGGCCGATGAGGGCGTTCGGTGGGCCTTGCCGGGCAATGCTGTCGATCAGGTCCTGACGCCCGAGAACAAGGCCGGCCGACTGCGGGCCGCACAGTCCCTTGCCCCCGGAGAAGATCGCGAGGTCGGCCCCAAGCCCGGGGACGGTCGGCGCAGGTTTCGGCGCCACGCCGGCACCATGTAGGGCTTGCGCCCACGCGGCGGGGCCCCCATGACCGCTGAAGTGCCAGAGGTTCTCGATTGCCGGGATTTGGGCAGCAGCGTCCACAATCACCGGGATGCCATGCGCGTGTGCCCGTTCAATGACAACCTCGAGGGGCAGGGCGCCGGGAGCGTGAGGGGCGCCGGCGATGTACAACACGGCGGCGCATGCGTCGTTCAGGACGAACTCCAAGTCCTCAACCCTCGTCATCTCGCCGCGCGCCGCACCCTCGCGCGACGGGCCGATCTCTACGATGTCGACCCCAGTGGACCGCACGGCGAAGTCGTAGCCGATTCGCTGGCACTTGTGCATCACCACACGCGTTGGCGCGCCGGCGACCGTGTGGGGCCTTGGAAACGACTGCATGATCGCGGGGTCGTCGCCGCTCACGCACGCTGCGGTGGCAAGCACGAGCCCTGCGGCGGCACCTGAGCAGACGTACGCGGCATCGTTTCGCGTGAGGCGGGCGATCCGGCTGCCAACGGCGCGTTGCACCTCGTCGAGGGGTACGTAGGCACCCGCGCCTTCGCGCATGGCATCGACGACCTCGGGAGGCATGAGGCTGCCACCCAGCTTCGTCACGGTGCCAATGCCATTGATCACCGGCGTAACCCCAAGCCGGTCGTAGATGCTGCTCCCGTCGCGACGTCCTGGGATCACGCGGGTCTCCTCCCTAGGCGAGGCACGCCCTCTTCCGAGGCAGGTGCCGGGCACGGAGGCCGATCATATCCGTGAACATGGGTGGTCGCTTTCAGGCCGGGGCCCGCTCAAGTACTGCACCACCGACAATCGTGGTGCGTGCCACCAGGCTTCGCTCCACCCGTTCGGCCACGCCATACGAGTCGGTGATTGTCACGGGATCGTGTGACACCTCAAGGATGGCGATGTCGGCCAGCTGGCCGGGAGCAAGCGAGCCGATTCGGTCGCCCCATCCGATCGCCCCTGCGGGCCGGGAGGTCGCGGCTGCAACCACGTCGTCAAGGGCCATCCCGAGGTGCCACAGCCGGGTCATTGCCGACGGCATGTCAATCGAGACCGGCGGGCGAATGCTGGCGGTGTGGACGTCGGTCGAGATGGTGTCGGGCCAGAAGTCATGGGAGGCGAGTTGCTTCGCCACCCCCCAGTTGAAGCTGCCCGACCCATGGCCGATGTCGAACAGCACGCCCCGATCGCGTGCCGCGCGCACCTCCGGTTTCACCGATCCGTCACGCTCGACCAGCCGCGTGATGGGCTGCCCCTTCCACGCGTGGGTCACGATGTCTCCGGCGCGCAACTGCGCCAGTCCATCTTCAAAGGTTGGTGGCGGGTCGCCCAAGTGCATCATGACCGGCATGCCGGCGGCACGCGCGACGGCGACGGCGTGGCGCACAGGTTCCGCAGTGTTGTCCTCGCCGATCGCATTGCGGCTCGCCCGGATCTTGATTCCGACGATCACGTCCCGGTTCGCCTCGGCGACACGAAGGCACTCGTTCGCGTCGACGAAGCGCCCGTACCCGCACTCCGGCATCGCGGCGAGACCGATGACTGAGATATTCAGGAACGCCAGGACCCGGCTTCGCGACTCCGCAACGATGAACCGTCGGAAGCCATCGAACGTGGCCGCGCCTGCGCTCCCGGCATCGACATGCGTGGAGGTGCCTGAACGCGCTGCTAACGGGTCCGGGTCAACCGACAGCGGGGTGACCGAAGCGTAGACGTGGGCGTGAAGGTCGATCAGACCCGGAACGACAAGGCAGCCCATGGCATCAATCGTGCGCCTCGCCGGAACGTCCCGGAAGCCGTCACCGATGGCAACGACACGACCGCCGAGGACCGCGACGTCAGCCTCTCGATGCAGGCCGGATGCCGGGTTGATCACCGTCCCGCCGCGGACGACCAAGTCAAGGGGCGTCTCAGACATGACCCCAATGTATCCGTCCGAGTGCATTCAGGTGGCACGGCACTGCCCAAACCGGCGCGTGGCACAGCCCAAGGTGCGCCTGATGCCCATCTGAGGCCAACGCCCCGTGCCGCCCGAACGGGAATGGATTGCCACTCCCCAGATCGATTTGTATCCTCGGCGTGAACGGCAAGGCGCCGCGAACCGCCGAGATCACCAACGCCCGCTGCCCCTTTTCCTGACGAGGAAGGGGAGCTCACATCGGTGGCTTGCGGGAACGCACGGACACCTAGCCCGGAGCGGGCGGAAGGCCTCCGCGCCGGTCCCAATCGACCCGCTGCCCCCGTATTAACGGGCTTGGGTGGAATGGATGGTCCCGAGGATGCTCACGACCGGTCACTGGCTTGCGCTCATCCTGAT
>CAILQO010000137.1 GCA_903836285.1 uncultured Chloroflexota bacterium | reverse complement strand
GGACGCTGATGTGGGCAGCGGGATGGGCGGTACGCGCGAGGTTAGCGAGCGCCACGGCTTGCCCGGGGTCGCACTCCATCAGAATCGAACCACCGGCCCGCACCTGACGAGGTGTTGCATCGAGGAGGGCGCGGTACGGGTCGAGGCCATCACGTCCGCCTGCGAGTGCGAGATGGGGCTCCCAGTCGCGTACGGTGGCGTCCAGCCCCAAGATGGCGCGCTCAGGAACGTATGGGAGGTTGGCGCAGACAACGTCCACGCGCGCCCGGGCCGCGCGCAGGCCATCACCGACGTGGAAGCGCAGGCGGGAGCCAGCAGCGAGGTGCCGAGCATTGCGCCGGGCGACTCGAATAGCACCTGGGTCGATGTCGATGGCGTGGACGATGGCGCTTCGGCAGGCCCGTGCCACCGAGATGGCGATGGCCCCCGAGCCAGTACCAACATCCGCACCCCGTCCGGAACTCCCCAACGGCGCAAGCCGGGCGATGCCGAGTTCGACGATCGTTTCGGTATCCGGGCGCGGGATGAGGACGTGACGGTTGACCCGGAACGTGAGGCCGGCGAACTCCCGGGAGCCGATGAGGTAGGCGACCGGTTCTGCCTGCATACGGCGTGCAACAAGGGCACGATAACGGCGCCACGCCTGCGAGGATATGGCCTCGTGGTCGTGAGCGAACAGGGTGGCGCGATCCCATCCAAGGACGTGGCGCAACAGGACGTCAGCGTCGAGGCTTGGCGACCCAGTTGCGACTGGCCCGGCCCGAGCGAGCGAAATTCGCCCCCAACGAAGGGCTTCGTTCACTGACGCCGGACGACGGAACTGGCGGGGGGTCCGGCGAGAGCCGTCCTGCATGGTGCTAGTCGGGGCCTGCCCCCGCGGCGGCGAGGCGGTCGGACTGGTCGGCCTCGATGAGCGCGCGCGTGAGGCCCTCGATCGCGCCAGCCATCACGCCGGGGAGGTTGTGGACGGTGAGGCCAATTCGGTGGTCGGTGACGCGATCCTGCGGGAAGTTGTAAGTGCGTATTTTCTCGTTGCGATCCCCCGAACCGACCTGCAGGCGACGACTCTCGCCGAGGCTGTCGCTCCGCTTCTGCTCCTCGAGGGCCAGGAGTCGTGCTCGGAGGACAGTCATCGCACGTGCCTTGTTCTTGAGCTGTGACCGTTCGTCCTGGCACGTGACAACCAGTCCGGTGGGCTTGTGCGTTATCCGCACGGCGGAGTCGGTGGTGTTGACCCCTTGACCACCGTGTCCGCCGGCGCGGTAGACGTCAATTTCGAGGTCATCGGGGTCGATGACGAGGTCGACCTCTTCGGCTTCCGGCAGGACGATGACGGTGGCAGTGGAGGTGTGGATGCGCCCGGACGCCTCAGTCCGGGGTACGCGTTGCACCCGATGTACGCCGCTCTCGAACTTGAGGACGCTATACGCGCCCTGCCCACGCACCTCAAAGACGACTTCCTTGTAGCCGCCAATCCCGGTCTCGTTGGCGGAAATGATCTCGGTCTTCCACCCACGCGTCTCGGCAAAGCGCATGTACATGCGTGCGACCTCGCCGGCGAAGAGGGCCGCTTCTTCTCCGCCGGTACCTGCACGCACCTCGACGATGACGTCGTGGTCGTCGTTCGGGTCCGAAGGGAGGAGCGCGACGCGCAGGTTGGCTGCGAGTTCAGTGCGACGCGCTTCGAGCGCGGCGATTTCCTCACGCGCCATCTCCGCAAGGTCGGGGTCAGCTTCGCTAGCGAGAAGCTCCCTGGCGCCAAGCAGTTCGGCGTCTATCTGGATGATCGTGCGGTACAAGGTGACGACGGGCGCGAGTGACGCTTGTTCGCGCGACAACCGGACGTACGCCGCCTGATCGGAAAGGACGCCGGGCTCAGCGAGACGTTTCGCAATGTCCTCGTAGCGGGCTTCGATGTGGGCGACTCGGTCAAGCATGGGGCGCTTCCCTGTCCTCGGCGATGCCGCGGGATGGTCACGCGACGCCCCGCATGCGGCGGGGAAGGGCTGACCGGCCGCACCGGGGTCGCCGCGCTGACGACACGAAAAAGGGCGGGGATTGAACCCCGCCCAAGAGTGCCGAGGCGGGTGCGCTACTGGCCGCGCAGACCAAACCGGCGCTGGAACCGCTCAACCTGGCCGGCCGTGTCCACGATTCGCTGCTGGCCCGTATAGAACGGGTGGCAGTTGGAGCAGATTTCGACGCGGATTACCGGCTTGGTGGAACCGGTCGTGAACGCGTTCCCGCAGACGCACTGGACCTGCGCGTTGTGGTAGTAGTTTGGATGGATTTCGGGCTTCACTGAACGACCTCTAGTCCCAATTGTACCGGAGGTAACTGTGCCGGACCTAGGACCCTAGCGGTGTCGCGAAGCGGTCGACATGAAGGCAATTGTGGTCTCGAGGTCCGGCGAACCGGTCCGTCCACCAAGGGCGCGGCACTTGAGTGCCGCCGCTGCAGACGCGAGCTCGAGCGAGGAATGCAGGGTGCGACCCATAGCACGGGCTTGAAGAAAGGCTCCGTGGAAGACGTCTCCGGCGCCGGTGGTATCGACGACTTGCGGTGCGACGTACGCCGGGATATGGAAGTCCCCGTCAGGTGAGGCGCACCAGCAACCGGCCTCCCCTTCGGTGACGACCACGACGTTCGGGCCACGTTCTCGCAGGCGCCTCGCCGCATCCAGTAGCGCACCTCCGGTTAGGACGGGCGCGTGCGAATCCCCCATTGCCGCGGGATTCGGGTGCACCGCTTGGTCTCGTGCGACCAACGTGCCCGCGTACTCGCGGGCCGCGGCGCCTAGTTCGCGACCGTCGAGATGCGCGAGGTATTCGGACCCGAAGAAGCGCGACACTACCAGGTACTCAAGGTGCGGTAACAGGGCGTCCACGGTCTGGTGGTAGTGGGTGCCGTCGAGGCATGCGTGCCCTCCGGCCGCTTTCACGACCTTGGCCGCGGCGACAGCGGCCGGCCCAGCGTCGCTCAGATGCAGGAACGGCGCTTCTGCAACCCATTCCATGTCGAGATCCTCGGGCATGACGTCGTTGGCCGTCCCCCGGCCGGCAAGGAATGCCCGTGCGCCAGTGCGCCCGTCGACGAGGACGATGGTCCGATGAGAAGTCAGGCCCGGCGTCGTGACGGCGTGCGACACGTCAACGCCTTCGGTGCGGAACTCGTCAAGGATCTGGGTGCCGGTCTGGTCATCTCCGACCCTCGTGATGAAGGCGGCGTTCCCGCCGAGGCGGGCGACGGCGACCATCGCGGTAGCGACCATGCCTCCGCCTTGCTCAAGGCGCCCGCGTATGGTTGCCCGGCCTTCAGGTGGCGGGATTGCGCTCAGAAGGAGCAGGTCATCGACACACGCGAAGCCGATCCCGAGGATGCGCGGGGGTCGGCCCGCGGGTGGGGGCGGGGAGGTTGTCACGAGCGGAGAGGGTAGCGCGAGGCCCGTCGACCCGTGGACTGTCGGGCGTACCCTGATCTTGGGAGGGATGGCAATGGCCGATGCGGCCCGGCATGGGCGGATGCCTGTTGACGAGGCGCGGGTGCGCGTACTCGGCGCGGTGACGCCAACCGACTCGCACGAGAAGGTTCCGCTGCCCCGTGCGCTTGGGCGAGTACTGGTCGAGGACGTCGCGGCGTCAGTTGATGTGCCGCCGTTCGACTACAGCGCGATGGACGGGTACGCCGTGCGTGCCGCTGACGTCGCTGGCGCTACGAAAGGCTCACCGGTGCGGCTTCGTGTCGGGGGGCGAGTGGGCGCCGGCATGGTGGCTGATCGTCCCGTTGGCACCGGCGAGGCGTGGCGTGTCCTCACTGGTGCCCCGATCCCGCCCGGAGCAGATGCCGTGGTGCCGTTCGAGTGGGTGCGTGCTGTTTCGCCCAACGGGCAGGCGACGTCGGAGGTGCCCAGCGGGTTCGGCGGATGGACCGGCGCAATCGACGAGGTCGAGGAGTTGGCCATTGACGTTACGGCAGCTGTCGACGCGGGTGACGATATCCGGGCTCGCGGGGAGGACCAACGTGCGGGAACTGTGGCAATTCGGGCGGGAACCCGTATCCGACCCGCGGAGGTCGCCGTCCTCGCAAGCCTTGGGCGACGATGGGTGTGGGCGACGCGCCGAGTGCGAATCGGCGTGCTCTCGACCGGTGATGAACTTGTCGGGCGTGATCTCACCGGACCTCTCCCACCCGGCTTGATCCGGGACGCGAACGCTCCGGGCCTGATGGCGATGGTCGAGCGCGACGGCGCGGAACCGATGGATCTCGGGCAGGTTCCGGACCAGGCGACGGCGATCCGGGACGCCTTCATCTTCGCCGTTCAAGGCGCGTGCGACGCGATCATCTCGTCCGGCGGCGTGTCGATGGGTGATCGCGACATGGTCCGCCACGTGGTGCAGGGTGACGGCGAGATCACGATCTGGTCGATCGACTTGCGCCCGGGCAAGCCATTCGCCTTCGGGAGTTTCCGCGGGGTCCCGATCTTCGGCCTGCCAGGGAACCCGGTCTCGGCGTTGGTGACGTACGAACTGCTCGTAGCCCCGGCCGTGCGCCGTATCCAAGGAGAGGTCGCGACCGGCTTGGTCGAGGTCCCTGCAGTCACCGAAGTGGCGCTTGTGAACGACAGCGGACGCGAACAGTTCATGCGTGGCGTTGCGCGGACCTTCCACGACGCGGGCGGAGTGGTGAGCTGGCACGTGCGACCGACGGGGCCCCAAGGATCGGGAATCCTGTCGTCGATGTCCCGGGCGAACTGTCTCATCCGCTTACCGGCGACGACGACCAGTGTGCCTGCGGGTGGCGCCGTGACCCTGTCGCTCCCGGGGGTTCCGTCGCTCTGGTAACCTTCCAACACTCAAGGCCCTGCTGTGCCGTGCCATGGTTTCTTGCCGTCTCGGTCAACAGGGATCCGATATCCGTAAAAGGAAGGGGGTGATTACGTGGCAGTCGAAGCTGAAACGCGCAAGGCGCTCATTCACAAGTACCAACGTAATGGTGCCGATACCGGTTCGCCAGAGGTTCAGGTAGCCTTGCTGACCGAACGGATCAAGTCGCTCACGACGCACCTTATTGCCAACAAGAAGGATGTGTCCTCGCGACGTGGCTTGCAGCTGATGGTTGGGCAGCGCCGGCGCTTGCTGACGCACCTGACGCGCATCGACATCAATCGCTATCGCGAAGTGATCGCGAGTCTCGGTCTGCGCCGCTGACGCGGTTCGCGCATCCCTTCGCAGGCGCGGACGGTTGTTAGTTACTCCGTGCACACCGAGAGCCTTGAGGGCCGGCCCCCGTTGGGAACGGACTAGCTAACACGCCGTGCATCGCGCCTGCGCCTCGGGCCCTGTTGTGGTCCGCCAAGGAGCAACGCATGGTGGGCAACGTTCCCACGCCGGAGGCGCGCGCCTCCGGGACTTCCGGTTCCAGAATCGTCCCGGGATCCCCCCTTGGGAAAGTGACCCGCAAGGAGATCACCTTCGCGGGTCGCCAACTGATCGTTGAGACCGGCAAGCTGGCCGGACAGGCCAGCGGTTCGGTGACTGTCACGTTCGGTCAGACGATCGTCCTCGCGACGGCGACGATGTCGAAGGGCCCGCGCGACGGCATCGACTTCCTACCGTTGACGGTCGATTATGAGGAGCGGTTGTACGCCGCCGGAAAGATCCCCGGCAGCTACCAGCGCCGTGAGGGGCGTGCCCGCGACGAGGCGATCCTTTCAGGCCGACTGGTCGACCGACCGATTCGTCCGCTCTTCCCGAAGGGCCTGCGAAACGACGTGCAGGTCATCATCACGACCCTTTCTGCCGATCAGGAGAACGACCCTTCGATCCTCGGGATCGTCGGCGCGTCGGCCGCGATCGCCATTTCGGACATCCCGTGGAGTGGCCCGGTCGGCGGGGTGCGGATCGGATTTGTCGACGGCAAGCTGGTCGTGAACCCGACCAACGAGCAGCGCGAGCACAGCACGTTGGACCTCGTCGTCGCAGCCACGGCAGACGCCGTGATGATGGTGGAGGCGGGCGCGAAGCGAGTGTCCGAAGGCACGATCCTAGAGGCGATCGGACTGGCGCACGAGCAGATCCGGATCCTCTGCCAAATGCAGGAGGAACTTCGGGCCGAGGTTGGCAAGCCGAAGCGCGAGTTCGTGCCGACGGAGACCCCGACCGATCTGAAGGTTGCCGTCGACGCGGCGCTGTCCGGGCGCCTTCTCGCGGTGCTGAACCAGTCGGACAAGGCGACTCGCGAGGAAGGACTCGACGCGCTTACCGCTGATGTGGTGGCGTCGCTGCACGACCGCTTCAACGCAGGTCAGGTTACGGGTGTCGTTGAGAGCCGCATCAAGTCGGCCGTCCGCGACCAGATCCTGCTGCAGGACCTGCGTCCCGATGGCCGCGACACGAAGACCATCCGGCCGATTGAGTGCGAAGTTGGCGTGCTGCCGCGCACGCATGGTTCCGGGCTCTTCACCCGTGGGCAGACGCAAGCCCTGTCAATTGCAACGCTTGGATCGCCAGGTGACGCACAGCGCATCGACACGCTTGAGTGGGAAGACGAAGTCAAGCGCTACATGCATCATTACAACTTCCCGCCGTATAGCACGGGCGAGGCGCGCCAGCTGCGCGGGACGGGGCGTCGGGAGATCGGACACGGCAACCTTGCCGAGCGCGCTCTGCTTCCCGTCCTGCCTCCATCTGACAAGTTTGGCTACACCATTCGCGTCGTGTCTGAGATCGTGGCAAGCAATGGGTCGACGTCGATGGCGTCCGTGTGCGGTAGCACCCTCTCGCTCATGGACGCCGGAGTGCCGATCGTCGCGCCTGTCGCCGGGGTTGCGATGGGCTTGGTGCTTGGATCAGGCGAAACGGAGGGCAAGCACGCCGTCCTCACCGACATCCAAGGCATGGAAGACGCCCTCGGTGACATGGATTTCAAGGTCGCGGGCACCGAGACAGGCATCACCGCCCTCCAGATGGATATCAAGGTCAAAGGCATCACGCTCCAGATCATGGAGGAGGCGCTTGAACAGGCCCGTGAGGCCCGCCTGCTGATTCTCGGCAAGATGAACGAGGCAATCTCGGCGCCCCGCCCGTCGCTGTCGAAATGGGCCCCAAAGATCATCCAGATCAAGCTGCCCTCCGAAAAGGTCGGGGCGGTCATCGGTCCTGGCGGTAAGACGATCCGGCGCATCCAGGATGAGACGGGCGCGTCGATCGACATCGACGACCAGAACATCGCCAACATCACGTCACCGAACCCTGAGGGCGCGGAGAAGGCTGCCCAGATGGTTCGGTCGATGATCGAGGAGGTCGAGGTCGGCAAGATATACATGGGGAAGGTCACGAGGCTGATGGCCTTCGGCGCCTTCGTCGAGGTACTTCCGGGCAAGGAAGGCCTCGTCCATGTCTCCGAACTCGCCGAGACCCGAGTTAACCGGGTCGAGGATGTTGTCGAGGTTGGTGACGAGGTCATGACGATGGTGATCGAAGTCGACGCACAGGGTCGCCTGAACCTGTCCCGGCGAGCAGTCATCGAAGGTTCGACGCCGGATGAGGTGTTGGCGCGTCGCAACGAAACCGGTGGTGGTCCGCCGCGTGGTGGTGGTGGCTTCGGCGGTCCGCGTCGCGACGGCCCCCCGCGTAGCGGCGGCTTCGGTGGACCCCGCCGAGACGGGCCGCCGCGTAGCGGCGGATTTGGTGGCCCGCGCCCCTAGCCCTAGCAGGAATCACGCTTAACAGCGCGGCCGTCGTCCCGCCAATCTTGGGCAGACGACGGCCGTCAACGTGTAACGGGGTGCGATCTAGCCGTGGCCGGACGGGGGTCAGCCACGCTGGATGCGGCCGGGCGGTACCATCCCCTCCTGATGACTGGGCTGGAGCCGATACGCGTCGCAATCGCCGGCTTTGGCCGCCTCGCTGGCGACGTTGCCCGCGGACTCGCGGCGCGCGACGACATCACGGTCGTCGGCATCGCACGTCGACAATCCGGTGGGGCGACGCTTCACCTCGCGGGTGCAGACGTGCCGGTCTTCTCCTCGGTCAACGGCATGCTTGCCGA
The DNA here is from genome assembly GCA_903836285.1 of uncultured Chloroflexota bacterium. GTDB lineage: Bacteria > Chloroflexota > UBA11872 > UBA12225 > UBA12225 > CAILQO01. Next base: position 237 of record CAILQO010000137.1, on the reverse strand, counting down.
GTCGGAGCCAGACGTCATCTTCGAGGCGACGCTCCCCGAACACGCGCTCGAGCATGCGATTGCCGCTCTTGAGCATCGGGTACGTCCAGTCGTGGCTACCTCAGGGTTGTCCGATGCTGATCTTGATCGCCTTGCCCGGGCGTGCGTTGATGCACGACTCGGCGGCGTGTTTGCCCCGAACCTGTCGGTGGGCGCGGTGGTGCTGATGCACCTCGCGGCGATTGCCGGGCGATTTTT
>CAILQO010000136.1 GCA_903836285.1 uncultured Chloroflexota bacterium | reverse complement strand
CTCAAGGACGTCATCATCAGCGGCGGCGAGAAGATCTATCCGGCCGAGGTTGAACCGATCCTGCGCGACTATCCGGGCGTGCGCGACCTCGCCCTCGTCGGCGTGCCCGACCGCGAGTGGGGCGAAAGCGTCCTCGCCGCCATCGTGGCCGAGGCCGACCACACAATCGACGTCGACGACTTCCGTCGGTGGGCACGCGCCCGCGTTGCTGGTTTCAAGGTGCCGCGCCACGTCACGATCGTGGAACACCTGCCTCGCACGACCGGCACCGGCAAGGTGCAGAAGGCCGTCTTGCGTGACCGGTTCCGTCACCTCGGCGACGCCTGACGCACGACGAATCCGGCGCGACGCCCCGCGGCGTGCCACCATGGGCGACATCGTCCGCCCGAGAGGATCCGCCCCATGGCCACCGCCCTCAACCCGCGCCCCGGCCCCGCCCTGTTACCCACATCCGTCATCGGAAGCCACGCCCTGCCCAGTTGGGTGTGGACGGCGATGGAGGCGATCCGCGCCGGCACGTACGGCCCGACCGATGTGCGTGAAACGCTCGACGACGCCGTCAACGCCGCGATTCGCGACCAAGAGCGGGCAGGCATCGACGTCATCACCGACGGCGAGATGCGGCGGTGGTACTTCGTGCAGGGCTTCTACGACCTGTTCACCGGCCTCGAAAAGTTGGAGCCGCTGCGTACGCAAGGCGTCTACGGCTACGACTCGCCCCCGCGCTACCGAGTCATCGACCACGTCACCTGCCCCGACGGGCTTGGGATCACCGGCGAGTGGGCGTACGCGCGCCATCAGGCCGATCACCCGCTCAAGGTCACCTGCCCGGGGCCGCTCACCCTCACGATCCACATGCAGGTCCGGAAGGGTGACGCCTACAACGGCGACCGCCTCGCCCTCGCCAATGAGATCGCGGACGTGGTGAACCGTGAGTTGCACGCCCTCGTCGACGCCGGGGTGACCTGCATCCAACTCGACGAACCGTCGTACTCGATCATCCCAGGCGAGATCAGCGACTGGATTGCCCTCTACAACCGGGCGGTCCGCGGCGTCCGTGCGCGCGGCACCCGGGTCGGTTTGCACGTGTGCTTCGGGAACCTCGGCAGCCGCCCTCGCGGGAAGCGTCGCTACGGGTGGATGGTTCCCGCCCTGATGGACGCCGACTGCGACGAGTTGGTCTTCGAGTTCGCGAACCGCGAGATGATCGAACTGGAGGTCCTCACGGAGGTCGCGCAGGCAAAGGACGTCGGCGTCGGCCTCGTGGACGTGAAGAGCTTCTGGGTGGAGCCGGCCGAGGAGGTCGCCGACCGTGTCCGGGCAGTGCTTCGCCACGTGTCGCCGGACAAGGTGACGGTAGTGCCAGATTGCGGCTTCTTCCAGGTGCCCCGCTGGCTGGCGGTCCAGAAGTTGCGCCGGATGGTCGAGGGCGTGCGGATCGTGCGCCACGAGTTGGCCGGCGACGGCGCGTGAACCCACGCGGGATCGAGGTGGTCGCGGTCGGGCAGTCGGCCACCTATGCGCGCACCGTCACCGACGACGACATCGCCCGCTACGCCGACCTGTCGGGGGACGACCATCCGCAACACGTCGATGCGGCGTGGGCGCGCAAGACGCGATTCGGTGGCCGGATTGCCCACGGCGCCCTCTTGGTGGGCTACATGTCGGCCGCCTCAACGCGGTGGGTGCGCCGCTGGCTTGACGGGCGGACGACGCAGTCGACGGTCAGTTATGGCTACGACCGCATCCGGTTCGTAAAGCCGGTCTTCCCGGGCGACACCATCGAGGTGACGCACGAGGTCGACACCATTGATACGTCAAGCGGCAAGTTCGTGGCCGCGGTAACGGCACGCAATCAGGACGGCGTCGTCGTGGCGGCGTCGCGCCACGTGATGGCCTTCGTGTAGCCACGGTACCTTTACGCTAAGCCAACGATGCCTCTCGACCACCGCAGGTCTCCGCCGATTCCCCGGTGGCGCGACGCGGGCGGAACGATCACCGCCCTCATCGCGCTGTTCGTCCTCTCGTATCCCGTCTGGTCGATCGCCCTCCGGCGAGACCTTGACCTGTGGGCCACCGACGACGGGTCAGCGCATCTGTTGCGCACGTACGCGATACGCCTCGGAATCCGTGAAAGCCTCGCGTTCCCTCGGTGGATCCCCGACCTCTACCGGGGCTACGGCTACCCAGTCTTCAACTTTTATGCCCCGCTCGCGTACGTTGCCGGGCACGCACTCACCTTGACCGGGGTGTCGGTATGGAACGCGTTCCGCATCCTCGGCATTGGTGCCAGCCTGATCGGGGCCACTGGGGTGTACGCCCTCGTGCGCGTCACCAGTTCGCGCATCACCGGCACCCGGGACCGGACCCCAGCGGTTATCGCCGGACTCCTCTACGTCGTCGCGCCGTACCCGTTCATCACAAACCTCTACATACGCGCCGACCTGCCCGAAGCGCTTGGCCTCGCGATCTTGCCGTGG
>CAILQO010000135.1 GCA_903836285.1 uncultured Chloroflexota bacterium | reverse complement strand
CGCCCCGCCTGGGACCGCGGGCATCTTGCCCGCTCCAGGCCTCGTGCAGCCCACCAACGCGCGTGCGCCGTACCCATCGCCCGTGACCGCTTGGCGCGTGGGGATTGCCGGTGACCTCGCCGGGGGACACCAGCCACGCCTCGCCTGGGACCGTGGGCATCTTGCCCCAGGTGTCCCGACTATTTCGCCGAGCGATCTTCAGAAGGCACCTCGATTCGGGACGGTGAGGCACTGCGAGGCACCCTGGCGTGTGATTCGCTGGGAGTGCCGGCGCCTTCGTTATCCGCGTATGCGCCGGTCCGTCTCTACGTTGCTCCCTCACGAACCACGCATGGTCCCCGGCGGATCAGGTCGACCGAGCCATGGACGGAGGCGTGCTCCCAAGGCAAGACGCGTCCGGTTCCACGATTGCGGCGGTCGTGTCGCCGGGACATGCGCTCGAGACACCAAGGTCCCGGAGCGGGCGAGACGCCCGCGATCCCGGGCGACGCGAACGCCCCATGGCGGGCACCGTTGCGGCGCGTGGCATGACCGCTTGGCGCCCCTAGTCCAGGCGGTGACCCCGTCGGGAGCGACCACCGCGCCGGAGCGGGCAGGATGCCCGCGCACCGACTTCGCAACCGTCGCGGCGCAGGCGTGGCGCCTGCCCTAGCCGACACTCGCCGCGACGCGCATCGCGCCAACGTTATCGGTCATCGTCCGGATATGCCCGATCCGCCCGTCGCGCAACCGGATAACCACAAGGGCCGGCATCGCGATCGGCTTGCCGGTCGCCTCGTGGCCCATCATCGGCAGCATGTGCGTTCCCGCGAGGGTGTAACCAATCACCGCGAAGCCGTCGCCCGCGTCGATCTCCACGTCGCGCACCTCCGGCATCCCAAGCGTCTGCCACGCCTGGTTATTCGCCGCAAGAAACACCTCAATCCCCTCAAGGCGCATCACCCCGGCCTGCCACGTCACGTCGTCGTGAAAGTACGGCGCCATGTTCTCGCGCGTGAACTCGTGCAGCGACGAGATCGTCGCCACGAACGCCTCCGCGAACTGCCTCGTCGCCGCCGCGCCATCGCTCATCCAAGCTTCCTTCCGTCACCTGTCGAGTCTGGACACCCACGTCAACGATCGGACGTCGTCGCTTGCAAGGTTGTCGTCGCGGAACCATGGCAACGCGATCCCGACGACATGGCGCACCGTGCTTGTCCGGTAGGCCTCCCACCGTGACGGGTCGCCGCCGCGCGCCACCGCAAGGCCGCCACCACGCGTGCCTACCCAGATACTCCCGTCGGGCGTCTGTGCCATCGCCTGCACCCAGAGGTTCGGCAGCGCCCCGTCCCCGGCGCCCACCTGTCGCCACCGCCCGGGATCCCGCTCCGGCAGGCGCTCGTCGAGGATCGAGATCCCACCCTCGGTACCGAACCAGATGCGACCGTCGCGATCCGCAAGGATGGCGTGCACCTTCGGGTGCACCAGGTCGCTGTTCGTCATCGTGAAGGTGCGCCAGTTCCGGTCGTCGTGGGAGGCGAGGTCACGCGCCGTCGGCCGAGGCGTGAAGACCGCGGCGCCGTTCTCGGTCCCGAACCACACGCGCCCCAGACCGTCGCTGGCCACGGCAAAGATGAGGCTATCTGGCAGCGCCCCGTCGGTGTTGTAGCGCGTCAGGCCAACGATCCACTCCCCATCGCCCCCACCAACCCGGGAAGCCCCGGCGGCCATGGTCACCTCGGCGCGTGAGGCATCGAGCGGCACACCGGTCGATGGCACAAAAACGTTCACCCCGCCCGCACCGGCGAACCAGACCCGCCCGGAACCATCCAGGTGAACGACGTCGAGGATCTGGTGCAGCAACGGCGTGTTGTCGGCGAGGTAGTGGTACCCACCTCGGCGCCGGTCGATCGCCGCCCCGCCGCGCGCCGTCGCCACCCATGCCACGCCCCGCCGGTCGACCGCCACGCCAAAGACCTGCCGGTCTGGGATCGTCCCATCGGTGACGTCGTGGGTCACCCACTGCGGGTCTGGCCCGGAAGGCAACATCGCCACGCCTCGCGCCGTGCCGATCCACGTCTCCCCATCCGGGCCGACGGCGATGCCGCCAACCTCGTCGGACGGCAACGGGACGGATGGCCACGCAAGCGTCTGGAACGACGTTGACCCGTCGCTCCGGACCGTGATCCGGTTCGCGCCGCGAGCGGTGCCGACCCACAACGTTCCCGGCGTCGCCAGGTCAGGGACCTCACGCGCCGTGGCAAGCCCGGCACCGGCGCCAACCGCCATGATCGATGCCACCGCCAGCGCGACCCCGGCAACACCGCGTACCAGGCGTTGGCGCGCATCACGCCATGCCACGGCCAGTGCCTCACGTTCCGCACGTGTCTGGCGCGACTGGCGCCACACCCACAGGTAGCCGCTGGAGGACGCGGCCATCACGGTGAGGGCAAGCAGCACCGCCTCCGAGGGGAACTGCGCCCGCCCGAGGCGCGACATGTTGATCTCAACCGCCACCAAGCCGGCGGCGCCGTCGGGCAGGACGGCGCGGAAGTAGATCGCCGGGCCGACCATGCCGATCAGCGACGCCATCCCCGCCCACCAGCGAACCGCCCGGCCCAAAGCGGTGCGCCCCGCCCGGCGCCACGCCAGCCATGCGACCCCCGCGACGGCCAACGCCACCACGGGTGCCAGCTGTTGCCAGGTTCCGGGCGACGACAACCGCGCCACGATCGCGTCAAGGCGAGCGAGGATGCGGTCGAGGATGGCGGAAAGCACTGACATGGCTCGGCGTCGGGGTGTCGTCGATCAGGGAAGCCGGGCGGGGCATCCCTCACCGGCTACCATAGAAAACGCCCCGCGACCCATGGCGGCGCGACCTGCGCGCGCGCCTCGGACCCGCGGGCACCACGGCACCACCACGCGATCCGAGACCGCGCCATGGCCGATCCCACAACCACCCAGACCGACCCGAACCGGGCACGCCGCGCCGCGTGGGCGAGCTTTGGCACCGCCGTCGCCTTCTGGGTCGTCGCGTGGTTCGTCCCCGAGATTCGCGAGTTCGCGATCGTCGCGGGCCTCTGCTTCTTCTTCCTGATCGGCGGCGTAATCAGTTGGGACTCCCGGGGCGGGCACTAACGCCACACCCCAGGGAGGCATAGCCTGCCTCGCGCAGGCCAGACGGCTTAGTGGCCGAGCGCCGCCTTGATCTGGTCGAAGAGTGGCCGGTTCTGGCAGACGTGCCGGTCGGGCAACCCACCAAGCGCCACACTCGACGAGATCTCGTGTGTCCGGCGGCGCACCGCATGGCCCGCCTCCACCGACTCGCTCGAGATGTGCGGCGTCAGGATGACGTTCGGCAGGTCGTGCAACGGGCTGTCCTTCGCCAGCGGTTCCACCTCGGTCACGTCGAGGCCGGCCCCGGCAAGATGGCCCGACTTGAGTGCCTCCACCAACGCCGCCTCGTCGACGATCGGCCCGCGCGCGGTGTTGATGAGGTACGCGCCCTGCTTCATCTGGGCGAGACGGTCGGCGTTGATCAGGTGGCGCGTGCTTGCCGCCAAGAAGGTGTGGATGCTCACGAAGTCCGAGTGCGACAGCACATCGTCGAACGACGCCATCGTCACGCCGTACCCGTCGGCCACCGACTGTTCCACAAACGGGTCGTACGCCAGCACCTTGAAGCCAAACGGGCGCAACCGCTCGGCCGTCAGGCGCGCAATCACGCCAAACCCGATCATGCCGACCGTGAGCACCGACAGGCGCCGGATCGGCGTCACGCGGGCCGGGCGACCACCACGATCGGCCCACTCTCCGGACCGCACATACCGGTCGTTGATGAGCAGTTGCTGGTTCATCCCGAGGATGAGGGCGAGGGCGTGGTTCGCCACCTCTTCGCTGAAGGCATCCGGGATGTTGGCGAACAAGATGCCGTGCGCCGTCGCCGCATCCACGTCGATGTCGTCGTAGCCGACAAATGGGCGGAGGATCAGGCGCGCCTGTGCAAACTGGGCGATGTCCGCTTCCTTCAAGCCGACGCCCGAGATCACCACGTCCGCCTCGGCGAACGCCGGCGCAACGTGCCCGTCCGCCTGATGCAGCGGTTCGACGGTCAGGTGCAGGCCGTGGCCCAGTAGCGCCGCGTGCACAACGTCGTCAGGATTGACGCCGCCGGCACCGCGCGCCGCGATCGCCACTCGGCCCGGCGTGTGCCACTGGGAACGGTTCCACCGCGCAGGCAGCGTAAACGTGGACATGGTGCCTCTCCCCTTCGTTGGCGGACCCCCCGCCAGTACCCCCAGAGGCGCTTCTCCCCAGAGGCGCGGGTATAGTGCCACACCGATGGCAACGACGATTTCGGCACCCGAAACGGCCCTCGCGCAGGACTACGACGCCCTGCTTGCGCTCGATCACGCGCACCTGTTGCACCCGCAGCACCACCCCGCCGACCATGCCGAGGCGCTGATCTTCGACCGTGGTGAGGGTGCCGTCCTGTGGGATGTGCGCGGGCGTCGCTACCTCGACGGCCTGTCGTGCCTGTGGAACGTGAACGTCGGCCACGGTCGCACCGAACTGGCCGATGCCGGCGCCGCCCAGATGCGGCGCCTCGCCTTCGTCAACTCGTACGTCGGGTCGTCGAACGCACCCGCCATCACCCTCGCCGCCCGCTTGGCGCGAATGACGCCGGGCACCCACCTCAACACCACCTTCTTCACCACCGGCGGCGCCGAATCCAGCGATACCGCCTTCAAGACGGTGCGCCGCTACTGGGCCTTGCGCGGGCAACCGGACCGCGTGAAAATCATCTCGCGCACCAACGGCTACCACGGCACGACAATCGGCGCGACCGCGGCCACCGGCCTGCCCGCCTTCCACCCGAACTGGGGCCCGCCCGCGCCCGGCTTCGTGATCGTGCCCCCGATGGACATCGATGCCATCGAGGCCGCCATCTTGGCCGACGGCCCGGAGACGGTCGCCGCGGTCATCGCCGAACCGGTGCAGGGGTCTGGCGGCGTCTACCCACCGCCCGCCGACTACTTCCCGCGCCTGCGCGCCCTGTGCGACACGTACGACATCCTCTTGATTGCCGATGAGGTCATCACCGGCTTCGGGCGCACCGGCACCGTGTGGGGCCTCGACCAGTGGGGCGTCGTGCCCGACGTGATCTCGTTCGCCAAGGGCATCACCTCCGGGTACCAACCGCTTGGCGGGATCATCATCTCGGACGCCATCCGCGACGTGATCTACGACCAGCCATCCGCGCAACGGTGGTGGCACGCCTACACCTACTCGGCCCACGCCACCGGATGCGCCGTCGCGCACGCCAACCTCGACGTGATCGAGAACGAGGGTCTCGTCGTGCGTGCCGGCGCCTTGGGCGCGCGCCTGAACGCCGGCTTGGCCCCGCTTGCCGGGCACCCTGCCGTGCGCGAGGTGCGCGGCTTGGGCCTGATGGCCTCCGTGGAGTTCACCGCCGGCGCCGTGACTGGGGGCGGGGGCGCCGTCGCCAAGGCGATGCGCGACCGAGGCTTGTTCACCCGCTATCGCAACGACACGGTGATGTTTGCACCGCCGTTCGTGACCACCGACGCCGAACTCGACGAGCTTCTCGGCATCGCGCACGACGCCATCCGTGCCGTCACCGGCGAGTAGCGCGCCCAGTGGCCTCGCCAGACGCGCCCTCGAACGACGCCAACACGCCCGGCGTATCGCCCACCATTGATATCGACCCGGCGACCCTCGCCCCGCGCGACGCCTACCGCCTGTTGATCGGGGGGATCCTGCCTCGCCCAATCGCGTGGGTCTCCACCATCGCGCCCGACGGCACGCGCAACCTCGCACCGTTCAGCTTCTTCACCGTCGTGTGCGAGGCGCCGCCAACCATTTGCTTTGCGCCGGCACGCAAGCCGGACGGCAGCAAGAAGGACTCCCTCGCGAACGTTGAGGCGACCGGCGAGTTCGTGGTGAACGTCGTCGGCGAGGCGCACGTGGCGGCGATGAGCCACACGGCGGCGACGGTCGGCCCGGAGGTCGACGAGTTCGCACTTGCCGGATTGGTGGCGGTGCCATCAACCGTGGTGCGCCCGCCCCGGGTCGCTGGGGTGCCGGTGGCGTACGAGTGCCGTCTGATGCAGGTCGTCCACGTCGGCGGCGACACGGCGGGGGCGGGAAGCCTTGTCATTGGCACGGTCGTGCGCATTCACGTCGCCGCCGACGCATGGCGCGACGGGCGCATCGACATCGATGTGGCGCGCCAAGTGGGCCGTGCCGCGGGTGACGACTACGTCCGCACCCGCGACCGCTTCGCGTTGCGCCGCCCGGTGGTCGACGCCGACGGTACGGTGCGCCTGCCCGACGACCACCCCCGCAGCTAGGCAACGCGCCCGAGACCGCAGATCCGTCCCCGCCTGGCACCGCAGATCCGTCCCCGCCTG
>CAILQO010000134.1 GCA_903836285.1 uncultured Chloroflexota bacterium | reverse complement strand
GAAACCCGCCGGGCTGGCTAGGGTGAAGTCATTGCCGGTGATAGTGCACGGGCGCGCCTCCCACCCGCCGTTCACCCACCGCGTGACCTCGACCGCTGTCCCGGCGCCGCCGGCGTTGTCGAGCGACGCGCAGACATTCGAGGCAGTGACGGGCGACAACGGGTCAAGCGGGAGCCCGATCAGGTTCCAGCCCGCTCCGAGTTGGACGGCCTGCGTGATGCTGGCAGCCCCGTTGATGACGGATGTTCCCGCACGGAAACCGCTTATTGGTATGGATAACGCACCAAAAGATCCATCCGGTAGGAATGCGGTTGCTGCCACAGTTGTGCTGTCATCGACCGGGAACGGACCGAGCGACGTGCGGGCCCGGAATCCGGACAGGTCGAGCGTCCATGCGCCGCCGTCGCCAGACCGAACAAGCCGGGCGTCAGGCAGGCTACGCTCGTTGCCGGTGGTCGCCTCGAACATGACAATCGCTTCCGGAGCAGGTGTGCCGGAGCTTGTTCTGACGATCCCAGAGGCGGGGTCGGGGCCCAACATCGGGACCGTTTGACCGGTCACGACGGTCACGTGGGTGCCGTCGGTCGGCCACGCCACGCCGCCAGAAATAATGTCGATATCGTATGATTGCGATGGAGACAGGCCCTGTACCGTTACGAAGTGCAGGGTCGAGACTGTTGTGTTCCCTCGGTCGTCTGGCGCGAGGGTGGTCGAGGCGCTGCCGGCAATCGCCCACCGCACCGCACCGGTCAACGGCGCAGACGACCTCCACGTGACGACAAACCCTCCGTCGCGGATTGAAGCGACGCGGGGGTTATGGACGTCGGCGACGGTGTTCGCGGGCTGGGTGGTCGGTGTTGCGGTTGGGGTTGCGGTGCTGGTGGCGGTGCTTGTCGCGGTCGGCGATGGGGTCCGCGTGGGTGTGGAAGTTGACGTTGGCGTAGCGGTCGCGGTCCGACTCGCGGTCGGCGAAGGGATTGCGCCTGGTTGCGCTGCGTAAAGCGCAGCGTCGATGTTGAGGATGCCCTTGCCGTACGCGTTTGGGTTGGCGATGGTGTTGGCGTTCGCGGTCGCGCTGTTCAGAATTGCGTCCCGCACCTCGGTGCGCGACATCGCAGGAAAGGTTGACCAGATGACGGCGGCGGCACCGGCGACGTGCGGGGCCGCCATTGAGGTGCCAGATAGCGTGTAGTAGCCGCTGAGCTTGTAGGTGCTATACACCGCATCCCCGGGCGCAGCGATTCCGGTAGCCACATAGGCCGCCTGCGTAGAAAACGTCGAAACTGTGCCGGACTGCGAGATCGACGCTACCGGCACCAACTTGCCAACACCGGACGTCTTGGTCGGGTACATCGGGTTGGAGTAGGCCGGGTCGGCGTAGGCGGCGGGGAAGTCAGGTTCATTCTGCTTCGTGCATCCGGCGGTGGCATAGCCGGATCCACCGCAGTTGCCGGCAGAGATCGTGATGAGGACCCCTGCGTCGGCGGCGGCGTCAATCGCGGAGTTCACCGTCTGGGTGTCTGTGTCACCGCCGAGGCTCATGTTGATCACCTTGGCGCCCTTGGCAACTGCCCACGCGATGCCGGCTGCGACGCCATCGGTCGTACCGTCGCCCTTGTCGTTCAAGACCTTGATCGGGATCAGGTTGACTGGACGATCGCCCGCGACGCCCGCAACCCCGATACCGTTGTCGGTGGTGGCGGCGACGATTCCCGCGACGTGCGTGCCGTGGCCGTCGTCGTCGACGGGATAGGTTGCGGCATTGCCTGAGGAGTAGGCGACGCACGAACCCGTCTCGCATCGGCCCCAGGTCGTGGTTGGTGCCATCCGTGAAGCGAGATCCGGGTGATCGGTTTGGACACCACTGTCGACGATGGCGACCATGGTTCCCGTCCCTGCGTTCAGGCCCCGCGCAGTTGCCCATGCCGCATCTGCCG
>CAILQO010000133.1 GCA_903836285.1 uncultured Chloroflexota bacterium | reverse complement strand
TTTTCGATTTGGGCGGGCACATGCTTGACCAGGTGTTGTGGGTGATGCGCGATGAGCGACCGACAGGTGTGTCCCGCTTCCTGCGCAACGACGCGACTCCTGAAGTCCCAGCCTTCGCTGACAACACCCTTGGGGTGTTCGAATTCGCCCGCGCCATGGCAACCGTCGATATCGCCGCGATGGAGGTGTCTCCGCCCGCGCGCCGGTTTGAGGTTTACGGAACGCACGGCACCGCCATCATGGAACCGTTCGAGCCCGCGAGTGCCCTGCACCTGAACCTTGCGCGCCCATGGGGGGAGTTCGGCGCAGGCGTGCAGCGTGTGCCTCTGCTCAGTCTTGGGCGCCAGCGCCTGTATGAACTGGAGGTCGAGGGTCTTGTTCCGGCGCTTCGAGGCGAGGCGCCTCCTGATCGCCCGCTCACGCACGAAGTGATCGTGCAGGAGACGTTGCTTCGGGCGACCGGCCGGATCTGACGGCGCCTGTGCGATGCGCGGTGCTGACCAACGCGTGGGTCCGCCGCGCGCAGGCGACGACGTGCACCGTCCGTGTCGGTTTTTTGGTCCCCGGCACGCGCGCAAGCGGTACGCTTGCCATGATTGCCCTTGGGGACAGCCATGAGTATCGAACCGCTGCTTGACCTTCGGTCGCTGGACCTCCGGGACCCTCTTCTGGTGGGCGCCTTCATGGGTTGGGCGGACGCATCCGTCGGTGCGTCCGGGGCGGTTCGTTTCCTGATTGAATCGCTCGACGCGGAGCGTTTGGCCACTTGGGATGGTGACGACTACTACGACTTTGTGGAGTTGCGCCCGGTCTCACGAACCATCGACGGGAACGACCGCGCCCTTGACTGGCCTCACGGGGAGTTCTGGGTTGTGCGTGCGGTGCCAACTTCGATGATGGGACTGGCGCGCTCGATCGGCCTTGAAGAGGACGAGGCGCTCGGTGACCAGGCGACGAGAAGCCTGATCCTCTTCGTCGCGCCTGAGCCGCGGATGCGGTGGCGCAGCCACTCCCGCGAGATGTCGGCGTTCATCCGCCAGATTGGGGTGCGCCAGGCGGTTTTTATGGGCTCGGCCTTCGCAGACGTACCCCACACCAGGCCGCCCCTTGTAACCGGATGGGCCACCGACCCGTCGGTGCGGGTGCGCCTCGAGTCGCTGGGCGTGCCATTCTCGCCCTATCAGGGGCCGTCAAGTATGCAATCGGCCACCATCGAAGGTCTCCGCAACGAGGGCGTGGCGTGCGTCAGCCTGTTCGGGAATGGCCCCCATTACCTTCCCGTCCCAAACGCGAACGTCTCCCATGCCTTACTCCGCCGCCTATGCGCGACGTTCGATCTCGCAGTTGACCTCTCCGCGTTGCGCGACACTGGCCAACAGCTCGTGGTGCAGGCGAACAACGCAGTGCATGAGCGTGCGGAACTGCGGGAGCACGTCGAGCGGCTGGAGGCGCAGTACGACTCCCAAGGGATGCCGTTCGCGCCGGGCGAGAGCCTCCGACGCCCACCGGACGCCCCGCCCGAAGAGGAGCCAAGGACGCTTGAGGTCGATCCCAAGGATCTTGTCCGCGACCTCGAGGACTTCCTGAGAAAGCGCCAACAAGGCGGGGCATCGGATCCCGAGCAGCCGGGCGATGGCATACCGTAAGGCGACCGAGGCGCCTGCGGCGCGAGCGGCATAACGAAGCCCCTCCAAAAACTTGGAGGGGCTTCATCACCATATTGCCGCTCGGCGAACCAGGCGGCTACGCGGACGCAGGTTCCGCCACGGAGGGCGTCTCCGCGGCGACGGGGACAACGGCCGGGGCCGATCCAACTGCCTCGGCGACTGCGGGGCGCGGTGCAACACCGTGTTCGTCCGAGTCCGGGGCTACGTCACCGTCTTCGTTGGACTCGGTCGCCGCGGCCTTGTCAGCGCGTTGCTTCGCCGCCTTGTCCACCCGGATCAGTGCGAAGAGCTGTCGCCCTTCCATGCGCGGTGCCTGATCGACGCGAATTGGGATCAGCTTCTGGAGAGCCTCAAGGGCGGTCTCGAGCGCCCGCTGACCGTTCTCCGGATGCCGCATGTCGCGGCCCAAGAACCGCACCACCATCCGTACTGGATGCCCTTCATCGAGGAACTCGAATGCCCGATTGACCTTCGTGTGCAGGTCGTGCTCGTCGATGCGCGGCGAGAGTTGCACGTCCTTGACTTCCGAGGCCGCCTTGCCGGCTCGGCCCGCACGGTGCTGCTCACGTTGCTTGCGCTCGAGGTTGTACTTGAACCGACCGTAGTCCATCACCTTGCAGACGGGGGGCATCGCCTGCGGTGCGACCTCAACGAGATCCAGTTCCTTCTCCGCAGCCAACTGGCGTGCCTGAAACGTCGGCATGACGCCGAGGTTTTCTTCGGTGCCTTCGTCATCTTCGATGATGACGCGGACCTCGGGAACACGAATCCGCTCGTTAATCCGGTACGGCTCGTCGACGGGCAAGATCGCGCGGGGACCACCGCGACCCCGCATGAGCGGAGCGGCACCGGGCACCGGGCCGACGCCAACCGGACGAGGACCAGCGAACCCGCCGGGTCGAGGCCCGCCAAAGCCGCCCGGCCGCGGTCCAGCGAAACCGCCCGGCCGGGGGGGGCCGCCGACACCAGCAACTGGTGGGGTACCAGGCACGCCCGGAGCGCCAACCGGGCGAGGCGGGGCGCCCGGTGCGCCGTCGCGTTCCGCACGCCGGGCCGCCCGACAGTTGGGGCAACGCTTCGGACCGCCGCCGAAGCCCTTCTCCGCAAAGAAGGCCTGCTCGCCCGCGGTGAAGACGAAAGGCTTCCCGCAGTCGACGCACGTGATGTTCTTGTCCTCGTACGACAGCTGATCGACTCCTAGCCAACGTGGCAGGGACGGGGGTGGCGGAGCCACCGTGGGCGTGTCCGGGCTTCACGAATGCCCGTTTGTCGGGCGTTTACATGCCGGTGCGACAGTCTAGCACTCGGTTAGTGTCCGGCCTGGAACGCCCCGAACGGTTGGCCGCTCGCGCCACGCGTACGGGCAGTTCGTTGGTGAAGACGAAGCGAGACGCGTGCCGGGCGCACGGGTTACAATGTCGTTGCGACGCTAGACGAAGGTGCTGTGGTCGTCACTTGATCCGATGGGCGGGAGCGTCCAGCGTCGGTCCATTTGCCGATGCCAGCAGTTGGCCAAGTTAAGGAACCCCCGGTGATCGTGACGCAAAAGTCGCCCGAAACCGCGTTCTTGGGTCGATACCGGGGGTGGATACCCGTCCTGATGGCGGTGGTCATCGTCCTGATGGCTACCCACGGGGCTGAAGCGTCCGGTCCGAGCCACGAAATCGATGCGATAAGGGGTGAACTCAGCCCGGCACCGGCAGCCAGCGCCGTCACCCCTTCGAGGCAGGTCCAGGTTCCGGCGACGACGACTCGTCCGGCGTACTGGGCGTTCGTGCCGACCGGCGATTCATCCCCTCGCACGATCCTGCTCGCCTTGCATGGCATGGGTCAGGTCGGCGACTCGCTGGGCGGTCAGCTGATGCCGTTCGCGCAAGAGCGCAACTGGGTAATCATTGCACCGACGATTGAGTACGGCGAGTGGCGGGACCCGGAGCGTCTCGCGCTCGCTGAGGCCCGCGTCCTGCCGCAGGTGATGGATGTCGTGGACCACGCGCGCCGTGAGCTCGGCGTAGCCACCCGGGAGCGGATCCTCGTGTTCGGGTTCTCGCGTGGGGCGCACGCGGCTGCGCGGTTGGGACTGCTTTACCCGAACCAAGTGGTTGCGGTCGCCGCGGCGTCCGGGAGTGCCTACACCTTGCCGACCGACACGGCACGCAATGGTGCCGGTCGACCGATCACGGCGCCCTTTCCACTCGGTACGGGGAATATTGGGAAGTACTTCGGCAAGGTCGTTGAGCCAGCGGCCATCGCGCGCGTGCAGTACTGGGTTGGTGTCGGCGCCAACGATGACCGAGACGCCGATGCTCCTCGCGCCTGGGACTTGGCCCTAGGCAAGAACCGTCTCGAACGAGCGGCTCGGTTCGCGAACGCCATGGAGCAGGTCGGGTGCGTCACTCGGATCTTTGTGTCGGCGGGAGCGGGCCACGAGCTCCTACCGCCAGCCATGGATGACGGCGTGCGCTTCCTAGCCGCAGCGGTCACCATTGACAGCCTGCGTGAGCCGAAGTTAGGCCCTATCCGGTCTGTCGCGAGCGTCGCGAATTTAAAAGTCAGCGCATTGACGGCGACGACGGGCCTGGATCTCCCACCGGATAGCTTTACTCCTCCCACAGCGATGCTCCCTCTGCGCTCGGGAGCCATGGTGGTTCCCGGCAGCGTCGTTCCGAAGGCCGTGTGGAGCCGGCTCGTCGCTCGGTACACCGCCCAATAGCGATGCAGGGACCGTCGCCGTCGCCGTACGGATCCCGAGCATGTTTCGCCGAGAGGGCTGCGAAGACGACTACCGGGGAACGATGTCGAAGAACATCCGGAGCCGGACCGCGACCCAGATGAGTGCAACCGACGCGAGCTGAACCGGCGTGTTGTGCACGGCATTCATGCGGTCAAACCCGGGGATGTACGGCAGGAGCAGTGCGCCCAAGAACACCACGAACAAGTGCATTGCGTAGACGTATAGCGCGTTCTGCCCGAACGGGATGAGAATCCAGCCGAGCGCCGACGTGAGGACGCGCCAGCCGGCCGTAAGCACGAGATACAAGAACGGAAACCAGATCGCGAATGCGACGATCCGACCCGGGCGTGCGGCCGTCTTGTCGAACAGCGCATTCATGACGGCGTTGCCCGACGGCGCCTGCAAAGCCCGGGCGATCGCTTCTCCGTTCGTCACATGCACGAGTATGGTGACGAACGCAAGGCCGCCGAGCACCCCGACCATGAGCCATCGCGGCACCGACGACACGGTTCGCGAGATTGACTGGCGGTGGTACCCCACCAAGGTTCCGCCGAAGAACCAAAGTTGCCATGCCGGGAACCGAAAAGTGTCATTGTTCACGATAGTCCAAGGGATGGCGGCTTCGTCAGGAAAGACCTGATAGATTGCCCACACCCCAATGGTCAGGGCGGCAACCACGCGCGAACCACCGCGATGCATCAGGAGGAGCGCTCCTGGCGCCAGCACCATCAGGATGGTGTAGAGCACAAGCACGTCCACGAGGTAGTAGGTCCGGTGTAGGGTGAGGATCCCGACAACCAGGCGCGTGGAGAGGCGCGCATCGTCCTGCAGCCACGGCATCGACGCGAACCTCGAGAGGCCAACGAACAGGAAGGTCAGCGACAGCGTGAGGGAGTACAAGGTTGCAGCGCGCCGGAGCAGTCTCCACTGGACGACCTCAATCCCATCACGCACGATGCGTCGGCCATAGATCAGGCCAACCATCAGTCCAGACAGGAAAATGAACCCCTCCGCTGCCGAGACAACGAACGAGTTGCCACCGGTCAAGCCGTAAAGGTAGCTCGCGCCGCCGACGTGATCGATGACCATCACCAAGGCGCAGAGGCCTCGAAGGGCATCGAACCGCAGGTCCCGGCCGGACTCCGTGATGGGGGAGTCGGCGTATCGAACGTCGGGATCGCGAGCAACAGGCGGGCGACGCGGCGGCGAGAGCGGTTGGGCGGGTTCGGTTGGCGGAGGTTGGTTGGGGCGGGCTGGACCCAGGAACGGCAGGCGGACCTCAACCCCGCCATTCGCCGGGGACTTGGATGAAGCGGCCGACGTCCGCTCAGAGCGTGCGCTATCCGGGACTGGTAGGGCGGGTCGCGACTGGCGCCAAGTCATTGCGCGGGTGCCACACGGCGCGCCATCGTGCGCGCTTTGCTGTCATGGTCGACGCACGAGGTCACCGGAGGGGCTGGGCGTTGGCGGTCAAAAGGATTGAGTCCGCCGCGATTATCGGCGCACCGTCCCGCGTGAATGCGTCAGCGTGCAGTGCGCGCGAATAGAACCGAAGGTACTCGGGAAGGTACCCCATCCAGTACCAGCCCTCATGCTCGCCCTCGAACACGTAGAAGTGCAGCTCAGCGCCCCGAGCACTGAGAAGCTCGCGCAGGCGAACGGTCGGGGCGCGAAACTTGTCCTCGTTGCCAAGATCGATCCAAGTGGCCACCTTCATCGCGCCAGGACTGGACGATGCAAGCGTCAGCGGGTCGTACGTTGCGAAATGCTTCATGTTGCCGAAAAAGGTCGGGCTTTCCTCATACGGCCGGATCGTCGGGCTGTGCGCGCCTGCGACTGCAAAGAGGTCTGGCCGGCGAAACGCCATCTGGAGTGCGCCGTGACCGCCCATTGACAATCCGCCGATGGCTCGACGCTCGCGTCGCTTGTCCGTGCGGAACTCTCGGTCCACGAAAGGGACCACCTCGTCAGTGATGTAGTCGGACCACTGCGGCCCGCCGTCCGCGTGGTTCACCCAATAGCCTTGAGCGCCGAACGGGAGGACCACAATCATCGGCTCGATAAAGCCGCTGTCAATGAGACGGTCAAGGTCTTCCGTCAGCGCATACCCAAGCCATTCGTCGACGCCAAACGCTGATGGCGAACCGGCCCCGTGGAGCAGGTACAGCGTCGGGTAGGAAATGCCCGACGTCTCGTAGCCTGGGGGAGTCCAGACGAGCAGCTCATGGGAGTTCTGCGCGTAGGTCGAGGTGATGGTCGGGTAGGACCAGCGACCCCGCACCGGAGGCATCACGCCATCCTTGTACAGCTCATTCAGGCGATCGGAGGTGAACAACTGCTCGTAGGCCGAATATTCAACGCCGGCAAGAGGTTCCGGAGCACCGTCGTCGTCAGTTTCGGCCATGCGAGACGCGATTCGCCGAACCTCAAGCGCCGGGTCTTGCACAGCACCCGCGAGGCGGGTGAGGGCTTGCCAAACCCCGGTCGCGGGTGCTCCGACGGCGGGGATTGGCTCCGGCTTCATGGCGCCAGCCATCACCGCTCCTGGGTCAGACCCGGCTGAAGCGGTGGATGAGCCACGCATCACGGGGTTCGGCACGGGGGAGGGTTGCCAGGCAGCTCGGCGACGTGCCAAGTCACCTTCCGATGCGCTCGTGGGGGCGGTCACACCCGCCCCACTCGGGGCCGGGACCGGGGAGGGTTGCCATGCAGCCCGCCGGCGCGCCTCGAAATCATCGACCGGCGCCACTGCGGATGCGCGCACGACTGATGACCCTTCGATACGCACACCAAGCCAGCCAGCGCCCGCAACGAGGCTGGATGCCGTGAGGCAGAGAATTGAGAGGATGGACGGTCGCGCCATGACGTAGGCCGATGGTACGCCTGAGTTCAGACGGGTGGCGTCGGACCTGGTTGCGCCGGAGTTACAGGCGAGGTCGTCAAGCGCTACGAATGCGTACCGGCACTCGACAGCGTCTCGTCACCGTTCGTGGTTGTAGTCGTTTGATAGCGCTTCGCTGTCTGTCAGGCGACGCCGATGCCTGCCACCTTGACCACAAGCTTGCGCGACTGCGGACCATCCAGCTCTAGCATGAAGATGCGTTGCCATCGTCCGAGCATGAGGGCACCGCCACTCACGGGAAGGTGCTCACTGACAGGTACGAAAAGACCGCGAGCGTGCGAGTGACCGTTTATGCGTTCACCAGGCGTTAGATTTACGGTGCGAACCGAGAAGTCGTCGTGATGATAAAACGCATCGCGAGGCACGACGCGCTCGAGAAGTGACGTCAGGTCTTCGAGCAACAGCGGCTCATGCTCGTTGACATGGATCCGCGCGGTGGTGTGCTGCGAGTACACGAGAGCGAAGCCGTCGTCGACGCCACTCTCGCGAACGATGTCGGAAACTGCATCGGTAACATCGACGAACTCGGTGTGCCGACGCGAGTCGACGTCCATGACCTTTGTAAGCGACCGCATCCCATGCATCGGTATCCGGGGATCCGCTGCGCTCCCATTAGGACGAGGCTCGGCGCCATGCGCGGACCCGTTCACATGGGAGGTCCGTAGACGCGTCGCTTTCGCACTCACTCGCTCACCCTTGAACGCGGGGGAATGGACGTTGCGGGCTGCACGTCGAGAAGGTAAACGTGCACCAACGCACTCCGCA
>CAILQO010000132.1 GCA_903836285.1 uncultured Chloroflexota bacterium | reverse complement strand
CCCCGGGGGGCTAGGGGAGTTCGGCCGCACTCTCCCCGATGGCGAGGGCGGATAGCCCCTTTCCCGCTTCGTAATCCGTAGCGCAGCGCCTCCGTAGGGTTGGTCATACTCGGCGGGGGAGGGGCAGGGGGGAGGGGGCCGTCGTGCCCACCCCGCGGCACCTCACCCAAACTGGGGCAGGTACGCGGCCTCGGCGGCGAACATCTCCCCCACCATCTCCCGGATGCGCGACAACGGCAACAGCGCCGCCGTCAACGGGTCCATCTGCACCGCGCGCACGACCATGTCGCGGTCGCCGGTCAGGGAACCCTCCACCGCCAACGCCTGCACGTTCACGTTCGTCCGGTTGATCCCCGCGAGGTGTTCGGGTAGGTCGCCCACCGCGCACGGATGCACGCCCGCGCCATCGACGAGGCACGGCACCTCCACGTTGCACGACGGCGGCAGGTTCGAGATCAGCAGCGACCCGGCACCACCACCCCGGAAGTCGCTACGCCCCCACGTGTTCGGCACGTTCGCATTCATCACGTACGGCACGTTCGTCTCCATCGCATTGACGATGTACGAACAGTACTCATGCGTCCGAGTGAACGGGATCGGCGCCTCCCCACGCGCCTCGCGCGCCATCTGTTCCTCGTGCGGGTCCTTCCGGTTCACGCAGATGTCGTAGTAATCCCACCGCGGCGTCGTGAACGCCTCGATCAACTCTGGCGTCGTCCGGAACCACGGCACGTACTCCGACATGTGGTGCGTCGACTCGGTCACGAAGTACCCAAAGTGGCGCATCACCTCGAAGCGCACCCGATCCTCGGCAAACGTCTCCGGGTCGTCCATCTTCTCGCGAAGCAACGGGTAGAGGTCCGTCCCGCGCGCGCCACCGTGGCCCCGGCGCAGGTCGAGGTACCACGCCTGATGGTTGATCCCCGCGCACCAGAAGCTCATTTCCTCAAACGGCACGCCCATGAACCGCGCCAGTCGCTCCGCCGTCCCTTGGACGCTATGGCACAGGCCGATGGATCGGACCTTGGTCGACTGCGACCACGCCCACATGTTGATGTTCATCGGGTTGGAGTAATTGATGAACAACGCGTGCGGGCAGAGGGCCTCCATGTCGCGTGCGATCGACTGAAAGACCGGGATCGTCCGCAAGCCACGGAAGACGCCACCCGGCCCAAGCGTGTCGCCGACCGTCTGGTCGATGCCGTACGTCCGTGGGATCTCGACGTCGTGCGCGTACATCCCGAGGCCGCCCACCTGAATGGAACACACGACGTAGTCGGCTCCATCGAGGGCGGCGCGCCGGTCGGTCGTCGTCCACACGCGCGCCGGCAAATGTTCTTGCGCGACAAGGCGGTCGGCAAGCGCGCCGATCAGCTCGAGGCGATGCGCATCGACATCCATCAAGGCGATCTCCGCGCCCTGCAAGGCCGGCCACGACAGGAGGTCGACAAGCAGGCGACGGGCGAAGACGACGCTTCCGGCACCGATCATCGCGATCTTCGGCATGGTTGGCCCTCCCGGCCACGCGCCACCACGGGCGCGAAACCGGCGCAGTCTACCGGCCTGGCACCGGACGGCCACGCACGGCTGTCGGCAACCCCGTCCCCGTGGGCGCATCTGCCGGTCTCAGGGAAAGTACCGATGCCGGTCACCAGAGTGCGACGCATCGTTCGGATATGGATGGTTGGCGCATGCGGGGGCCGCGCGCTGGTGCCGACAGCCGTTCGTGGGACGCCGAGTTCAGCCCGGGCGATGAACGCACCGACGGCATGCCCATCGCGAGGAAGGGCGCAGACGCCGCCGACCTGGCCTACCTGCAGGCGATCCGCCGCATCCCGCGCCTTGGGGCGGTCGAGGAGGCCGACCTGACGGCGGCGCGAGAGGCGGGTGTCGAGGCGGCACGCCATCTCGAACGGCTCCACGGCGTGATCCCCGAGGTGCATCGGAGCCGTGCCGGGTGTGCCGGTGCGTGCCGCGCCGCGGCTGAGGCGGTCCATGCCAACGAGGCCTCGCGACGCCTCGAACGGCTGCGCCGCACCCTGCCAACTACCGAGGTCACGGAAATCGCCTGCGACGCCGGGTGCCTCAATGCCTTCGACCGGGTACGTGCCGCCGCCGACGCGCGCCTGCGCCTGATCGAGGGGGGCTTGCACTACGTCGTGCCGATCGCCCGCGCCTACGCCGGTCGCGGCATGCCCCTCGTCGACCTCGTTCACGAAGGGGCGATCGGCCTCACGCGCGCCGTCGACCGCTACGACGCCCGCGCCGGCATGCGCCTTCAGGCCTACGCCTACTGGTGGATCCGCCAGGCAGTTGGGCGCGCGTTCGCAAACTACTTCCACCTCGTGCGCTTGCCGATCTACGTGATCGAGCGCCTGAACGTCGTTGCGCGGGTCACACGCACCCTCACCCAGGATCTCAGGCGCCTGCCGACCCCCGATGAGATCGCCGCGCAGGTCGGGATGACCGTCCACCAGTTGCATGAGCTTGGTGATCTGGCGGTTCCCATGCTCTCCCTCGACCACCCCGCACCAGCGGACGATGCCTGGGACGCCCACCACCACGCGCCATCGACCACCCACGCACCGGGGCCATGGGACGACGATGTGACCCACCCGGATGACGCCATCGACCCGACCATCGGCGACACCCTCGGCGACGACCTGCCCCCACCAGACGCGCAAGCGATTGCGAGCCTCATGGCGCGCGAGGTCATCGAACTCTTGCGCGTGCTCTCCCCGAGGCAGGCCATCGTCGTGCGCCTCCGCCACGGGTTCGACACCCCCGCCGGTGAACCGGCGACCCTCGACGAGGTGGGCGAACGGGTCGCCCTGACGCGCGAACGCGTCCGCCAGATCGAAGGCGACGCCATGGCCCGCCTCCGCCGGACACCTGCCATTGAGGCACTGCACGCGTACCTCGAGGAGGGCTAACTCGGCGCCGCGCGGCGCCAACGTGGTCCGCGGGCATCCGTGCCCGCCTCTCGTCAAATCTGT
>CAILQO010000131.1 GCA_903836285.1 uncultured Chloroflexota bacterium | reverse complement strand
GCCGACAACAGCCTTTGGCTGTCAACGCTTCCCGAAGACCAATTGCCGGCATCGGGAAGCTATTTTCATCGACGCAAAATCACAAAACCCCAAAACCCCAAAACCCCTAAAAAATGAAAATATTAAAAGCAGATTAATATATTGATGATAAAATAATTTTTTCAATATTTATTATTAAGTTTTTGAAATAATTATTATTAATCTTCTTAAGTTCATTTATTTCTTGATTATTTATAATATTATGATTTCTTGATTTGACATTTGTTTTCATATGACTTAAAGTATTTATTAGTATTTTATGAGTAGACAATCGCTGTCGACCATACTACGCCAAATGCACCGGATCCCATCCGAACTCCGAAGTTAAGCTGCGTAAGGCATGGTTAGTACTGAGGTGGGGGACCGCTTGGGAAACCCATGTGTTGACAGCCTTTTTTATTTCTTTTTATTTTACTTATTTAATAATATTATTTTTCTTTGATTAATCATTTTTTTGTTTGATTAAAATAATCATTTCAATTTTTAGGGGTTTTGGGGTTTTGGGGACGGAGTCGCGGTCATTGAGGTCGCCTTCGATGTAATCGGCAAGCCCCGATGACGGGCGCCGGGCATAGCCTCGCACGTGGTGGCCCCGTGCCAGAAGATGGGCAGCCAGCGGCGCGCCGATCGCGCCGGTCGAACCAGTGACGAGCACTCGTCGCGTGGTCGTGTCACTCTGCGGCATAGACGAAATCCTTTCACCGAACGCGGGCCGTTCGGCGCCCGCAGGCGATGGTACGGCTGCCAGCGATGTTTCGTAGACTTCCAGCCGTCGAACAGAGTGGGTCACTCCGGACCCCTTCGACATTGTCAGGAGGGGCCGGTGACGACAGGATTGGGCATGCGTGTTGCGCTCGGCCAGCTGCCACGGTTGTCGGAGGCATCGATTGCATTTGCGCGCCAATTGGGTGTTTCCGGCATCCAGCTCAACACCCCGGACCTGCCGGGGAGTCACCGCTGGGAGGCAAGTGACCTCCGGCAGTTGCGTGAGACTTGCGAGGCGTCAGGCCTGCGACTCGAAGCGATCGAGAACTTGCCCAACCACTTCTATGAGCACTGCATGACTGGCGGACCCAACCGAGAGTCGGAGGTTGAGCATGTTGTCGCGACCATCCGCAACCTTGGCGAGGCGGGGATACCGGTGCTTGGCTACAACTTCATGCCGGGTTCCGTGTGGCGCACCTGGATGCGGCGCGACGGTAGAGGCGGCGCACTCGTGAATGGATTTGACCAAGCGGTCACAGATGACCCCGCACGCGCCGACGAAGTGATCATCGCAAGGCGGGATCGGCGCCTTGCTGATCCATGGGTTCGCGGTGCGCACCTGCTCCCAACGTTGCAAATCAATGAATCGACGCTGTGGGAACACTACCGGTGGTTCATGCGTCGAATCGTGCCAGCAGCCGAGGATTCAGGCGTGACCCTAGCTCTTCATCCGGATGATCCGCCCGTGCCAATGCTGGGTGGGGTCGCGCGCCTATTCCGATCGGTTGGAGCTCTGGAAGAAGCGCTTGATGTGGTGCCCAGCGAACGAGCGGCCATCGACCTTTGCCTTGGCACGGTCTCGGAGATGGGTGGTGAACTGGCAGTACTGCAAGCGATCCAGTCACTTGGCCCGCGCGGGAAGATCTGCTACGTGCACTTTCGTGATGTGAAAGGCACGGTACCGATGTTCGAAGAGTGTTTTCTCGGCGAGGGTAATTTCCGACCGTTGCGGGTCATGCGCGCGCTGCGCGACAGCGGGTTTGCAGGCTTCATCCTCGATGACCACGCACCAGGCCTCGTGGATGACAGCGATTACGGTCACCGCGGACGGGCGCATGCCATCGGCTACCTCCAAGGATTGCTTGAGGCCATTTCAGACGAGGCTGACGTGGCAGCATCTGCGAGAACATTCAATGATTAATTCAAAGATTACTGACCAAATCTTTGCCGCGCTTCACGCACGGGACACTGAAAAGGCGCGGCGTATCGTCAGGGATTTTCATGGTGTTCTCGAGGCACGGGATACCTCCGGGATCAGCATCCTGCAGATGGCGCTCTACATGCGCGCCGAGCCGTTTGTTGCAATGCTGCTCGAGGAGGGTGCGGTCCCCGATCTGTGGGCTGCTGCGGCTCTCGGAGATGCAGGACACCTGGCAACTGCCATTCGGGCCAACGATGGCAAGGTGTCTGGCCACAGCGCGGACGGATGGACTGCACTTCACCTCGCAGCGCACTTTGGCAATACAGAGTCATGCAGGTTGCTGCTCTTCGCTGGTGCCGACGTGAGCGCATGGTCTTCGAACTCGCTTCGGAACCAACCGCTCCACGCAGCGATTGCTGGTGGAAGCGATGACGTGGTAGCGCTGATCCTTGAAGCGGGCGCGGACGCGAATGCCGCTCAGCACGGTGGGTTCACGCCCTTGCACGGGGCAGCTGAACATGGAGCGGGGGTGCAAGTTACATCGTTACTCGCGCGCGGGGCCGATCCAAGACGGCTGACGGACGACGGGCAAAGCGCTGTAGATATTGCCGAGCGTGCAGGACACGTTGAACTCGCGGAGCGACTTCGCCAACTGATCAGCTAGCGGGCGGTACGCGTCGCGGTCGGAACAGGTTTGTTCGCACTGACGCTGGCACCCGGATCGCGACCAAGCAGCGCGACGACGCTGCGGTCAAACATGGACCAGTATGCGTCAGTGTGATTGGCTCCGTTAGAGCTGTTCCATGCACCGAGGTAGATCGACGTGCCGGTCTGCGCCCAGATGGCGCGACGTTGTCCAGCGTCGAGTACCGTTGCCAATATCGTTCCATTTGAAACGATTGGCGTGCGAAAAAGTGACTCGCGAGCGACAACGGTCTCGCCGGTTGAAAGTCCGCGCGTAACAGGTGAGCCGGACTGCACGATGTCGATGGTGCGACCGGCCGGTGCTTGGCGCAGGGGATTTGCAGGGTCGACATTCACGCCGAGGCCAAGCGTCTGAACGAGGCGCGGGTCGGCGATCAAGATCGGTAGTTGGCTTGCCCGCACAAATGAGATGGCGGCGTCACTGAGCGTGGCAGGCGCGCCAATCACCACCAAGTCAAACCCCTTGAGGGTCGCCGCCGTCCAAGCGACCCGAGACGGGTCTGCGGTCGTTACCTCATATCCCGTTGTCGCCAAGCGTCGGGCCCAGTCGCCGGTCTGGGCGTATTGACCGGCCCGGATGGACTCCGCGCCGTCAACAACGAAGATCACCCGCGGGGACCGCATCTGAGGCGCCGCTGACACCGCACTCACGCTGATGCGAAGCGAGGATGCCAGGATCCCGCCCGCCTGCGTTCCTCCCTCAAAACCAGACACCTCGACCTGGTCCGCAATCCCCACGTCCTCAAAGGCAGTACGACGGCCATCGGCCCGGCTGTACTGCGTGCCATCTGACAGGATTACCGAGACCGGGCGCTCCCCTCCCGGACCGTTCGCGGTCACCGTAATCGTCCTGGCTTTGCGGTCAACGAAGCTGACCGTTCCTGAGACTGCACGCAGCGTCGGTGCGCTGGCGGACGTGGCCGTCGGCGACTTCACCGCCGCGGCCTGCGCGGTGGGGGCACCCGTGGGAGCAGGCACTCGCGTCGCATCTGGTCGCAGTGTGGCTGCTTGGATCGGTCTCGGCGTGAGTTGGTCCTGCCTCGAAGCGACTGGCGGCGGCCGGGAGCCAGCATCGCCGTCGAGTGAATCAACTGCACCCGGGGTGCTCGTCGGTACTTGGGTTGCAGGTGCCGAGGTTGCGGTAGGAGGCGTCGCGGCCTCGGTCGGCCAAGCGGTACTCGTCGGCACTGCAGCAGCGAACTGGACGGTAGGCTGCGCTGCCGTGGTTGATGCATCTGGTGAGGTCGACAAGGCAAGTTGGCGGATCAGGGCATCTGCACCAGGGGCGATGACTGCCAATAGGACGGCGATGGCGGCCAACGCCAGCGCGTTCGTGCCGAAAGCGACCAGCCGCGGGGTCGTCGGTAGGCGGAAACCGCGCCGGGCGGTCGCGTCGTGCTGTTCGATGCGTTGCCAGACCTCGCGGTTCAGCGACATTGGTGCGCGCTGGGATGGCGCATTACGCAAAGCCAAACGAAGCGAGCGGAACGACACTACCTGTCGACTGCAATCGGCGCACGCCTCGACATGGCTTTCAAGAGCCGTTCGGAGATCAGGATCGACCTCACCGTCGACATAACTCGACAGGAGTTCCCCGGGTGGGTGGCCGCTGGTCCACGGCGAACGAGTAGGCAAGTCTGTTCGTCCGGGTTGTGGCGGCGCTGGCTAGACGCGCAGTCTGATCAAGCTGGGCCCTGCCAAGGATTCGCTCAAGGGACTATTGTTCGGCACGGGTCGGCTGGCGCTCAACCTTGGCGTAGACCTGTCGGAATTCCTCACGAGCGCGGAACAGCAAGGACTTTACCGCAGCCCTCGTCGTGTTCAGCACATCCGCGATCTCGTCGTACGAAAGGTCGTGATACTCGCGCAGTATTAGGCACATTCGGTATTTCGGATGCATCTGTGCGAGAATCATCTGCACTTCCTCGGCGTTTTCACGAGTGATGCAGTCGCGCTCGGGACTGTCCTTCGCAACTTGTGTGGGATGGAAGACCGCGACGAACGATTCCCATGCTTGCCACTTGATGAGCTTCCGGTGGCGAAGCTGGTCAAGGCAGACATTGGTGGCAATTCGGTACAGCCAAGCGCCAACGCGCAGGTCTTGCGACGTGCGGGAGAGAGCGAGGTAGGCCTTCAGAAACGTGTCTTGTGTCAGGTCGTTCGCATCTTCCGAACTCCCCATGAGGCGATAAATGTAGTTGTAAATTTGTGTTTGATATTGATTGAACAGCTGCTCGAATGCGGCGTGTTCCCCTGCCTGGGCGCGAGCGATCAGCGCGGCGTCGGGGACGTTGGCCGCCCCAGTAGCGGCTGCCGCGTCGATCGTGCCCACCATGCCAAGGGACTCCTTCTTGCCGTCAAACGGGCTGGCCGTCTGCGAGTTGCGCGCCACCGCCGACGGGGTGCTGTCGACCGGATTCAGTCCATCCCCGTCCGGGGCGCACGACGTTCGAACTCCGACCGGGCTCACCGTGGGGAGCTCAACGGGCCTGCGTCTTGGTGAGCACCGTCACGGCGTCGCGAGGAGGCAGGCTGTGCTCCCGCACTCGCTCGCCGTCTGGATGTACGAAACACTCCCAGAAGGCTACGAAGCGCCACCGACCACTGCAATGCGCCGCGGCCGCAACTTTCGGAGCTCAACCAAGTCACGCGGCTATTCGCATGGATGCCGCGGCAAAGCAATCTGGAACCGGACGGGATTCTCGCGGCAAATGTGAAGGCCCAAGAATTCTTCGTACGGTCCAGCGTTTGGCGTCAGAGGGCAACGACCCGAAGACGGCAGGCTACGCCTCACCCAGATTCACGGCTACTCCAGATGGGCAATCGGCTCGGGCACATGTCGACTGCGACGCACCTCGCCACCACTGTGGTCCGACCCCACCGAACCGTCAGTTCCGACCGTGACGGCCGTCGGGTCGCCGACTCCGACCTGCGGGTACCGATACGTCTTTCCGGCGTAGTTCCGAAGCACCACCTCACTATCGTTCACTTCGGTCACATACTCAGGAAGAAGGGGAATCTTTCCACCGCCCCCTGGGGCGTCAATGACGTAATGGGGCACTGCAAGTCCCGACGTGTGCCCACGCAGACCTTGGATGATCTCCAAGCCCTTCTCGACGCGTGTTCGGAAATAATTCGTGCCCTTGGTCAAGTCGGCTTGATAGATGTAGTACGG
>CAILQO010000130.1 GCA_903836285.1 uncultured Chloroflexota bacterium | reverse complement strand
GTGCCGGGGCGCGCCTTCAAGCGAACCGTCCCGAGGGAGGCGACGGTGCCTTGGAGGTCGGCCACCGCCGGATCGATGGAGAAGGTGGCGCGACCGGGCACGGTGGCGTCGCAGGTGATGCCGGACGCCAGATCGCTGCATGCTCCGTCGACCATCAGCAGGGAGGCATCGTAGGCGATCGTTACACGGCCGGAGGTGGAATGAACCCCAGGGGCCACGGTCAGCCCAAGCCCCACGCCAACGCTCCCATCGGCGTTTGCCGTGACGGACACGCGGTATGTCGCCGACGGATACACCGCGACCGAGGAACTCAGCGTCGCCGCACGCACGGTCACGGCGACGGTCGGCGCCGCCGGATCGTGACCAACCGCGTCAACAAGGGTGACCGTGAGGTTGGCGGTGCCAGTTGCGGCCCCGGCGATGGCGACATCGCCCATCGTGACCGTCCCGCCTGCACTAACGCCGCCAGTCCCCGTCACGTGCAGGCGCACACGCGTATCGGTCTCCGCGACACAGGTCGTCCCAACGACTGGCGTGGACGGACAGGTGACCGGAAGGGCGGCGGACCCGCTGACAACCACGCGGGCGCGATCAAGGACCAAGCCTGGGGGCAGCGCAAGCGAGGCACGGTACGTGGTGGTGGCGGCCCCGGCGATGACGCTCACGGGCAGGGAGGGCGTGGTGGCAAGGGTCGCAAGCGCAACTGGCCCACTGAGGCCGTAGTTGCGCGCCATCAACGCGAAGTCGAACGCATCCACGTACCCGGATTGGTTGAAATCCGACTCCGGCGAGGTCGTGCCGAACGTCCGCGAAAGGACGGCGAAGTCCGCACCGTTGACGGCGTCGTTGCCGTCGGTGTCACCCTCCGGCAACGTCAGCGGCGGCGCGGTCGATGCCGGGGCCGTGAGCGCACCACCAGGTGTCAAGACGATGCCAAACAGCTTGACGGTGACGGATGAGCGGCCCTTGACAAGGACGTCGTAGGTCCCCGGCTCGATATCCGGGAAGGTGGCGCCGATCATCGGCACGGCCGACCCAGCCGTCCGGGCGGAGGTCGCGACGTAGCGCATGACTTCGACCGGAGTCGGTGGCGAGCCGGTCGTGGCGACGGTCGCCGGCACGCTCGGTTGGTACCGCCGAACCGGTGAAACCAACTCGCCTGACCGGCGAAGGGATATGCGCAGGGGCTGCACAAATCTTGCGTCGGGATCGGAGATATTGCGACCCTGCACGATTGCCTCGACGGCGAGCGAAGCCGGCTTCTGGCGCACGACAACCGCGAGTCGGTCGAGGGTCTGGGCATCGCGCCCGGTGTCGTAAAGATTACTTGCAAAGTATTGGCTGGCAGCGCGGCGGAGTTCCGTGCCGGTCCCGACACCGAGCGCAAATGTGCCGGTAGCGACCGTGCTGGGCGCCTGCACCTTGGCAATGAACCGCAGGCGCGCGATCGGCGCCGATGTGTCAAGGACGGAGTCCGTGTCCCGCTTGACCGATAGGCGGACCGTGCCCGGTACGGTCGCGGTTGCCGCCGCGCCGCCGTCAGCGACGTACCCCGTGGCGAGCGCAACGTCGGTGCCGGGCGTCGGCACGGCTGGGATGTCAAGCACGCTTGCGTCGTAGGTGACGTCAATGGCGAACCGATTGGTGCCGGTGACGTCGGTCGTGCCGGCAAGGACGAACACCTCAACGTCGACGGCGCGACCGTCGGTCACCGTGGCCCCGGTGGCGAGCGCAAGCCCGCCGGCACCCGCCACCAACGCGGGGGCGGTCCCGTCGGCGGTCGCGCCGGGCAGCGTGGCGGCGAAACCGACGCCGACCGTGCCCCGCACGTCCGCGATCGACGCGGTCGCGACGTTGTCGGGTTGCGCCTCCCAGTCGACGGCGCCGGTGCCGGACACGGGCGCAAGCACGACGCCCGACGCGAGGGTCAGGGCGGCCTCGCCGCGGTGGCGGGGGAGTAGGTGGACGGTGGCGATCACCTGCGGTCCGTCACCCGCCCGCAGCGACAGTGGCCCACCGGAGACGGTGAGCGATACCGTGCCGGTGGCCGCATCCTCCGCATAGCTCGTCAAGATTGTCGGGACGGTGCCAGTGGCGGCGAGCACGCTGCCGGCGGTCGAGGCGAACGGTGCGGACGCCCCGGCCGCGACGGGTGCGGGGGACGCTTCGCTGGAGGAGGGCACGCCGACAAGGACGAAGTCCGCCCGGGCAAACGTCGCAACGGCGGTCGCGGCGCGGGCGTTGCGGACGGCGGTAACCGGTGCGACGACGAGGGAGACCGGCACGACGTCACCGATGCGCCTCACCGTCCCGGCAACTGGCGTGGCCGGCACGAGCGAGAGGCGGGCAACCATGCGCGCGAGGTTGATCGCACCGGAGGCGACGGGACCGAGGGCGTTGAGGCCGGTCGTCGTTCCGCCGACAATGGCGACGCTGCTGAACCGGACACCGGCCGCTGCGGAGTCGCGCACGGTGACCTGACGCGAGATCGAACCAGACACGTTTCGCACGACGCGGAGGTAGGCGGTGGCGATCACGGTGTCGGTGCCCGGGGCCAAGGTGATCGGCGAGGTCGGGCCGGACGTGGGAAGGTTCGTGCCGATGTCGAGGTCGATCTGCCCGGTGGTGGTGTCGCCGGCGATGGACTCGAGGTACTGGTGCCACAGGACCGTCGGTGCCACGCCGAACGCACCGGAGGCCACCGCCAACGGTGGGACGGGAGCGACCGGCACGCTGGGGTTGCTGGCGGGGACGAGGGTGGCGTCGCTGGGCCCGCGCACGAGGCGCAGGTCCCCGACCGGGAAGTCAAGCGATATCTGGACGGCGTTGACGCGCACCTCGCGCGTGGTCGCCAGGGCAATGTCGACGCGCACGATGTCGCCCGCCCGGAAGGCATCGTCACCGTCCGGTGGGGCCGCGACGACGGCCTTCATCGTGACCGGGCACGCATCGGTCGCGGTCGCAAGCGTCGTCGCGCAGGTGACGGGGGCGAACACGTTGCGCCCGCGCACGGCGGCGGCGATGGCAACCGTCGGCGTCGGTTGTGCGGTCTGAGTCGGACGGGCGGTGGCAGTTGCCGACGGCGGCACGGTCCGTGTCGGCGACGTCGACGGCACGATGGTCGGGCTACTCGTGACGGATGCGGAGGGGGGCGATGACGGGCTTGCGATGGCACCGGATGGCGGCGTGCTGGCAGGCACGGCGGTCGTGGCAGGCACCACGGTCGGTAGCGGGTTCGTCGGTGCGGTCGCGGAAGCCATCATCGGGACGGTCGTTGGCGTTGCAGCTGGCGTCAGGACGTTTCGGGACGTCACGGTCGGGGTCGGTGCAATCGCTTCGGCGAGGGCAGGCGGAACCGGGGCCCACGGAATCACCACGAGGGCCAGGAGCAACGCCACGCGCCACCATGCGAGGCACCGGGTCACGCGTTCGCACCATCCCATTTGCGTCTGGTCCGGAGGGCCTCACCGGCACAAGGACCCCGTCCCACCGACGCATCGCCAAACCGACGGGACCCAGAGTACGCCCGTAACAGGACCGTGTCAACCGTACCGGTGCCCGTCAACCCATGGGATTTGCATCGGTGGAGTGCCTGTGCACCCTCTGGCAGTTGCCTGAGGCGGCGCCGCGCGCACCACGCCCATCTTGCAGGAACCTCACGTGGGTGCCGACCACATGAACGGCGCGGGCGCACGGCGTGACCCAAACTTGGGACTTGTTCGGGACTGACGTGGGCGCAGGCGGTGGTCAGTCGCCCGCGACGCGGAGCCCGTCAAAGCGCGCCGACCGTGGGCCGACGTAGGTTCCGCCATCGCCAAACCCGCTGACGAGCGCCTCGTGGATGTCCGAGGAAAAGCGCGCCGTGCGGAACGCGTCAAGGGCGTTGCCGGCGACCGCCCCCCCCTTCACCGGACGGATGGAGCCACCGGGCAGG
>CAILQO010000129.1 GCA_903836285.1 uncultured Chloroflexota bacterium | reverse complement strand
CATCGGTACGAAACTATCTGTTTCAAGGAGTGAGGAGTACGGGAAGCGGACTTTTTTTGGGGCGGAGCACGCCCAACATTACTTGTTGGCTTCTGCGGGCGACCGTCAAGTTTCGAATGTGTGCAACACGCTACGTAGTCGCCCCGTATAAGCCATGCGACGCGATATACAGCGCCACTTCAGGAGCGACTTCGGCGCCCGGCGCCTCGCCTCGCTGAATGGCTACCCGAATGGCACGAGAGGACGTCGGGGGCGTTTGGCATTCGAGCAGGCGAATCCGCCCAGGGCACGCACGGCTCAAGCCATCTAGCGAAGGAGGCACTGCCAGCACTTCACCGGGGCGACCTACCGCCACGATTGTTGCCATGCAAAGAATTGCCGCAGGATCCTTCCACGACGCAAGGTCGCTGAGGATGTCAGCGCCGACTATCAGAAAGAGTGCCGCTTCGCCGGTTTCTTCTCGCAGCGAGCGAAGCGTGTCCACCGTGTACGACGGTGCCGGACGGCTAACCTCCAACGTGGAAACGGTCGCCCAAGGAAGGCCTGACACCGCGAGGCGCACCATTTCCACCCGGTCAGCCGCGTCGGCCGCCGGCGATTGCTTGAGCGGTGACTGCTGCGCCGGGACGAACATCACCGTGTCCAGCCCAAACGCCTCTCGGACGACCTCAGCAACG
Source organism: uncultured Chloroflexota bacterium (assembly GCA_903836285.1). Taxonomy (GTDB): domain Bacteria; phylum Chloroflexota; class UBA11872; order UBA12225; family UBA12225; genus CAILQO01. The sequence continues at coordinate 1,271 of CAILQO010000129.1, read as the reverse complement.
GCGACGTGACCGATGTGAACGGGGTCAAACGACCCGCCGTAGACCCCGATGCGCCCGCCAGCGGCGCACGTCCTTGCGTTCACGCGTCCTTCAACTCAAGTAGGTCGGCCCCGAAGCGACCGCGGAGTGCCCACGCAAGTGCATCTATTGCCGCGCGAGCGTCGGATGACTTGCCGTCTACCGCCACGATCGGCCCATCGGCAGTCCAGCCGCGCAGCCGAACCTCCGCTACGCCGTCGTGTGCCTCCAGCCCGCTCGAGTTCAGGCAATCGCGGAACGCCGCGACGAGTGTCGCCGCGTCGGCAGCCTCTGGATTGGACGCCCGAATCGTGACGAGAACCCGGACTGGGACCGGACCATTGGCATTACGCGCCACGACCGCGTTCGCCATGAACCACGTGTTCGGGACAACGACCACTCCACCTTCATCGAGACCGACGACCGTCGAGAGGAGCTCGATGCGCCGTACGGTGCCGTGGCCAGCCGGGAGCGATACGCGGTCACCGAGGGTGAATGGTCGCTCCACCATCAGGTAGATCCCGGCAACAAGCTGCTTCAGGATGTCCTGAATGGCGAGGCCAACGGCGACGCCAGATATTCCAAGCAGAGTCCCCAGCGCCCCGAGCTGCAGACCCAGAAGGTCTAGGGCCCATGTTGCCGCAGCGAGCAGGGTGCCGACCTGAATGGCCCTGTCGAGGACCAGGCGCGCTTCCGGGGCCACCTTGGCGCGCATGAGCGGTCCACGGATTGCCCGGCGAATGAGGCGCCGAGCCAAGACAGCCCCAATGACGACGGCAAGTGCACCAGAAAGACGGGCAATGGCAACGATTGATGCATCGGACAATGCTGGCAACGTGCTCGTGCCAATCATTTCCCCGAGCGTCATGGCACGGAAGCAGTGAACATCGCGTCGGGATAGTCCGGTCCTGTCATCGGATCAATGGTCTATAAGGTAAAGCACACCGCGTCGGTCGCGCCTCTCGCAAAGTCTGGAGCTACGCTGCCCAAGGCAAGCGGAGAGTGTCCTCGCCTCTCGCCAGGTCGACTCTTCGGCGCGAGTGACAGAGCATTACTTGATCCGGATCACCGAGCATCACCGCCATCCTCAGCGCCGAGCACGCTGTCAATCTCGACAATCCGCAACCGAGCCCTGTCAAGGTCGGCGTGGCATGCCTGGCTCAGCCTCCTCGCTGTCTCGTAGAGGCGCAATGCTTCGTCGAGGGTCATCGCCGGGTCATCCTCAAGGGATTTCACGATGCGTTCCAATTCAT
>CAILQO010000128.1 GCA_903836285.1 uncultured Chloroflexota bacterium | reverse complement strand
TCCTCGTCGATCAGGCGCGCCATCGCCGGCACAAGGAACGCCTTGCTGGCGTACGCGACCGTGACGTTCGGGTAGCGCGACTGGAAGGCATGGCGATAGGCGCGACACGCGTCGCGTATCGCCACCTCATCAACGACGTAGAGCGGCGTGCCGAAGCGGACGGCGAGGTTGACGGTGTCGCAGCCACCGATCTCGAGGTGCCCGGCCTCGTTGACGCGTTGGGTACCCAGAAGGAACATACCAGGATTGTACGCCGGTGATCCCAACTCACCATGAGCGCCGGGCGAGGCGGCTGGCAACGAGTGACGGGCGGTCCCGGCACTCGCTGTCCAATCATTGGACAAGTGTTCGGGTCTGAAGATGCCTGCGTTGGCCTGTCCAATCGTTGGACGGCCGCCGCTTGCGGCCAACCAGCACCCCCATCCGTCATCTATGACGAATGGGGCATGGCGGGCACGACCAACGGGTGATCAGACCCCACGGCAAGCCCGTCAGGATGGCGCCGTACCGTGGTCACCTGCCCGGTCGGCGTGCCCTGCGGGGCAGGTCCCATGAGAAGGCGGGGAGTCGATGATCCTCGGCATCGTGCAGGAGAAGGGCGGCGTCGGCAAGACAACGACGACGATCAACCTCGGGGGATGGCTGGCCAAACTCGGCGCGCGTGTTCTTCTCGTGGATCTCGACCCACAGGGCAACCTAGCCCGCGGACTCGGCGTCGCAGGGGCACCCGGCGCCATGTACCGCGTCTTCCGTGACCCGGCCTTCGAGATCATCCACGCGATTCAACCGACAGGCTATGACCGGCTCGACGTGATTGCCGCTGACACTGCCCTCGAGGCCGCCGAGATCGAGCTGATCTCCGTCCTCTCCCGCGAAAGCATCCTGCGTCGGAAGCTGGCGTCGCCGGACATCACGTCGCGGTATGACCATGTCGTCCTCGACTGCCGCCCTTCCGTCGGGATCCTCACCGTGAACGCCATGGTCGCTGCAGATGCGCTCTTGGTCCCTGTCGAGACCCAGTACTTCGCTCTGGAGAGCGTGCAGACACTCATGACCGTCGTTCAGACCGTTCGTGAGACGCTCAACCCGGGCCTGCGGATCGCCGGCATCGTCCCGACAAAGCATGAGCCGCGCGTACGCGTCTGCCAAGTCTCCCTGCAGCTGCTCCAAGAACGATATCCGGAGCTCCTGACGCAGACGATCATCCGGAAGCACGTCGCGTACCCGGAGGCACAAATGCGGGGGGCGCCGATCCATGTCGCCGCGCCCGGTACTGAGGCCGACGACGCGTATCGCGCCTTGGCCATCGAGCTGCTCGGCGGGGCGTTGCCTGAACCTCCCCCATCGGTGCCGCCTCTGAGACGCGGGCGCCGTCCCGAACGGGGGGGCGGCGTCGCGCAGCCGGGGTTGCCTCTCGACTAAGCGCGGTGGCTTCGGGACGGACATGGATGGGGTCAGGGTGATGATCGACGATCAGGGAACCGCACCAGGAAGTGCGGACGGTGCCGGGTCCGTACCGGGCGCAGCGGTTGAAGGTGGCAAGGCAATGCGCCGGCGCGAGTCGCTCGCCGACCTCGTACGGCGGCGCACTGCTGTCCCGCAGCGCCTCGACCTGCCGATGCCTGACGATGGCACCGGGCTTGTCATCCAGATGCGCGCGACCACCGAGTCACCGTCGGTGCGCGACGCCGGCGTGCGTGCCTCGCTCGCGGCGATTATGCGACCCGGCACGGCGTCGGTTGGCACGCTTGTCGACGTCCCCCTCGACGAGTTGCGCGACAACCCGTTCCAACCACGCATCTGGTTCGCCCGGCAGTCCATCGAGGAGCTTGCCCAAAGCCTTGCGGACGAGGGCCAGATTGAGCCAATCATCGTGCGACGTGTCGAGCGCGACGGGCAGGAGGTCCTGGAACTGGTTGCAGGCTCGCGTCGTCTCGAAGCCGCGAGGCACTGCAACGCACAGATCCGACCGTTCCCGACCTTGCGCGCGGAGGTGAGGACCCTTACTGACGAAGAGTCGGAGCGACTGTCCCTGATCGAGAACCTCCAGCGCGAGAACCTGACCCCGCTGGAGGAGGGCTTCCGCTACGCACACCTGCAGCGTCGTGACCCGTCGCGTTGGTCAGTACGTGCCATCGCAGACTTCGTGCACAAGAAGAAGTCCACGGTTCAGAACCGGCTCAACCTCGTGCGCGACCTCGCCGTCGCTGAGGCAGTCCTGGCCGAAAGGATCCCGCCGACGGCCGGGTTCCACATCATGCGCCTGCCCGGAGAGATGCGGGGTGCGTACCTTGAACGCGCGATCCGTGAGGACTTGACGGTCGAGCAGGTTCGTGCCGACGTTGATCGTCGTATCGGCGCGTGGCGCGATGGCAGCCGCTCCAACGACGGCGCGCTTCCCGTGTTCGCGCCCGGTGAGGGTGCCGCGCCGGGTGCCGCGGCCGCGGCAGGTACCCCCTCGGACGATGCCAGCGGCGCCGAAGAGATGCGCCGCCTGCTTGCCCAAAAGGCGCAGGTTGCCCTCCGGGTCGAGGAACTCGAGACGGAGCTGCGTCGGCACGTTCTGGCGCTGCGCGAGATCTCTGCGCGCCTGAACGCAATCGGGGGCGCGTGAGGCGCTTCCTGACACCGCTGCGCCCCTTCGATGCCCCGGAGGAACACGAACGTCGGCGGGGCGACTGCGGTGTCAGATCGCGGCGGCGGCTGTCAGGGAACTGTCAGGTTCGGTCCTTTTCCCGGTGCCATACTGGAGCGGTGAAAGGGGACGGTCGTGCTTACCGAACCTGTCGCGTTTAAGACGTTGCTCGAGGCCGCGCCACTGGCCGACGAGGATGATGCCGACGAAGGGGACGCTATCGATGCGCCCGTGGCGCCGGCTCCGGCACCGGTCTTGATGACCGAGGCCGAGACCGACGCCCTCTTCGCCAAGCTGTTCGCGCAGTACGAACAGCCCATCTTTCAGTACGCCTATCGCTTGCTCGGTGACGCCGAGGATGCCCGTGACTTCACGCAGGACGCATTTGTCAAGGCGTACCGCAAGCTTCCTGAGACGGTTGCCAAGGGCAACTTCCAGGCGCAAGCGTGGCTCTACCGGATCGCCACAAACGTGTGTCTGGATGAATTGCGCCACCGTCGCCTGTTGAAGTGGCAGGCGTGGGACTCGTTCGTCGCCTTGTTCCACCCAAGCCAGGTTGCGCGTGACAACCCGGAGCGCGATGCGATGCAGTCGGAGACAAAGGGTGAGGTTGGGCAAGTCCTCGATCGCCTCTCGCCCCGCTATCGTGCTGCCTTGGTGATGCGCGAATATCACGGTCTTGGGTACGAGGAGATTGCCGAGGTGCTTGGCACGAGCCGCACCGCCGTCAAAACCCTCCTGTTGCGCGCCCGGGAGAGCTTCCGCCTGCACTACGCCAAGATGCACCCGGCCCTTGCAGCGCAGGCGCGTGGGCCCCGTGTACTGCCTCGCGCCATGGGCCGGACATCACCGGTCGCTGAGGCGCGTGCCCAAGCGGCGCAGGCGCAAGCAGTCCTCGCCTAGAACGCAGGTTCCCGCGCCCCTCGCCACGACCGCAGACGAGGGGTGAGCGGGTGACCTAGTTGAGTGTTGGCGGCCTGATCGACCGACGGGTTGTCGGTCTGGCAGCGGGTATCCGCGCGAATGACCGCTCGTCCTCCACTTGGGGGCGCGCTTGCGCAAAGCGTTCCCAAAGGTCGAGATCGGCGCCACTCTCTGCCCCGGTGCGCCCGCTCACCTGCACCATCGCGGGGATTCGCGTGAGGCACCCAAGCCCGACGACCTCCCCTTGGCCGAGTCCGGGGAGAGCGTCCACGAGCGCTTGCGGCACGGCCTCCGAGGCACGTTACACGGCCTTCTAGCCGTCCGGGTCGGTGAGGCGCATCAGCCGTTGGGAGGCACACTGCGAGAGCGTGTCCTCAGCGTTCCTTGACGGGTGTTGGGAGATGACCACGAGCAACGAGTCTAAATTGCGCTCTTCGGTGGCAACCGTGTTCACGATTCGCGACACGCGGGTGCCCCCCCGCCCACCTGGCACTAAGGTGTGTGCCTCCTCGAGGACGACACAGACCGCGTCGGGTACCTCGCCGCCGAACGCGCGTTGCCAGAGGCCCGGGAGCAACCGTTCGGCGGGATACGCCATGACGCCCGTCTCGGCGCCTGCAAGGTCGGTCATCGTGAGCGAGATCAGGCGCAAGAGGGCGTTCACATCAATGGTAGAGGGGCCCCAGATCGAATACTTCTCAAGCGTGCGGACGTACTGCAACGCCGCCCGGGCCGACGATGTGATCGAGGAGTCCTGCGCGCCCTGACCTCCACCTGTCGCGGGATGCCCCCGACGTGACGGCCCGGCAGGTGCGGTCTCGTGTCGCGATGCAAGCCGGTCGTGTTCGTCGAGGTCGGTGGTTGCAGGCACCATCGCGTCGGGCGTGGCGAGCGGAAGATCATCGTCGATGGTTGGCCCGGCCAGCATGGCAAGCTCGCACGCCAGGAGCGGCGGGTTGAACTCGATCCGGTCGCGCCGGAACCGGAAGCATGGCGTGACGTCTGCCTCGCGAAAGTGCTCCGCCGCCAAAGGCACCCCGGCCACGTCGCAGGTCTCGTCTCCATTGCGTTCGGCGATCCGGGTGGTGTTCGGCATGGGCGGGCCGTACAGGTCGTCGCCGTACCGTTGAGGCTCGGCAATCGGTACCCGGAACGATTGCTCTCGATCGGCGTGCGGCACCTTTCGCGCCGCGTCGAACGGGACGTCCGTGTCGGCACGATCCTTCCGCAACTGGACGTAATCGGAGTTAGGGTGGAGGACAACTGCGGAGGCGCCGAGGCCGAGCAGCTCCTCGAGGACCTTGCCGGCGCGGTACGACTTGCCCGCTCGGGTTTGCGCGATGATCGTCAAGTGGCGCGAGAGGCCGTATGCAATCGAGGGTCACGGACGCCGGGGCGGTCGGGCAGGGCGCCGAACTCAATCGCGGCACGACAGTGTTCAGCGTGCGAGTAGGGAGCGACGCAACGGCTCCCCCGCCGCGCGGAACACCG
>CAILQO010000127.1 GCA_903836285.1 uncultured Chloroflexota bacterium | reverse complement strand
GCCGCCGGACGGGTTGGAGACGAGGGTGGGGATGTTCTTGGCTGCGGTGGTGCCGTCACCCAGTTGGCCACCGCCGTTATCACCCCAGCAGTAGGCCGCGTTGGTGGTGGTGATGGCGCACGTGTGGGCACCACCGGCTGTGATCTTGCTCCACTGAACGGCGCCGCCGGACGGGTTGGAGACGAGGGTGGGGACGTTCTTGTTTGCGGTGGTGCCGTCACCCAGTTGGCCACTGCCGTTAAGACCCCAGCAGTACGCGGCGCCACTGGCGGTGAGACCGCACGAATGGCTGTTCCCCGTGGTGACCTCAACAAACGCCTGCGCCGTGGCAACGGCAAGCGTGCGGACGGCCGCGGTGGCTGGGGTGTAAAGCCAGAGTGCCAAGCCGAACAGTGTCAGCGTGGCGACGGCAAGCCGTGCGATCAGGCGGGCGGGGGGGGGGGGCCGGTAGGTGGTTTCATAGGTTCCTCTCGTGCCGGGCGGTGCACGTCGGTGCCTGTCGGAGGCAAGGCAGTGGATGCACCGTCGGCCGGGTGGGACCGGTGCACGGCCACGTCCTTGAACGATCATGACCGTGGTGCCACTTGGAGTACACCAATCCCTCGGTTACCACTCCGGACTATTCTTATGGTAAAAGACCGAAGGTGGTGCCGTCCATTCCGGCGCGGGCGGCCCCACGGGGGGCTGCCCGGCATGTCACTCGACCCGTGGCACCGGTGGCCCGACTGGTAGCAGCGCAACCTGTGCAACCGCGACGGGGAAGCCGTCAAGCCGGCCGTATTTGACGCCCAACCTGACGCGCGACGCGGGTGCGTCTCGGGACAGCTCAAGACGGTGTGGGGTCGCAGGCGCACGTTGGTCGACGCGGTCGAGAGGTCGCGTGAGTGCATCCCTCCCTCGCCCTGAACCACTGCATCGGTTGCCGTCGGTGTCAGCGTGCGCGAGGACGCACGCGCGACCAAGGCGCGCGGCGGGCTTGTACCACCCATGTCCTGCTGCAAATGCTGTAGCTGCATGGTTCCTTTCGGGTCGGCGGTGCCACCCTTGTCCGTGGTACGCCCGACGAGGCGGCGCGCCTGGCGGCAGTCGCGTTGGTGCGCCGGACCATCGCCCGGGGACGCCATCGAACGTGCCGGTGCAGTGGGCGCACCCTCGTCCGTCCGGCGGTGCAGGGCGATGCGGGCAACTCCGGCAAGGGCAGCGGCGGGGTATCAAGGGGCGTGTTGCGCCAACGGATGGCTACCTCGTTGCGGCGTCTTGGCGACGGATGGTGCATTGGCCGTGTGGAGGTCAGGAGGGCGTGCGATGGCAGTCTTGGGGTGGCACAGGGTGCGGGTGCCGGGCGGGTTGACGCCTGAGGGACTCGCCATCGCCCAAGACGAGGCACGGTCAATCAAGGGCCATGGCGCGTCCCAGGTCTTCGTCGTGAAGGTGTGCGACGACACCATCCAGTTCCTTGACCTCTGGCCCGATCGCGCTTCGTTCGAGCGTTTTACCGACTGGGCAATGGTGGCCATGGCTTCGGATGAACCGAAGCACTGGGACCT
>CAILQO010000126.1 GCA_903836285.1 uncultured Chloroflexota bacterium | reverse complement strand
CGGTGAGTTGACGCAGCTGCGTCGTGGGTCGCCGTGGTTGTCGTCGGGGTTGTTGAAGATTGCCGACCCAATCTACCTAGTGAAGTGGGAGTCGAACCAAGCGGCCCCGACGTTGCTGCACATTCAGTCGATCAAGGATGTGGAGCTGTTCGGGATCAACGGCGACAACTACGGTGAGTTCGTGGTCGACCCGGGGGCGTGGGATGCCAAGTTTGGGATCACCTCCGCGACGCTACCTCGTGGCGTGATGGCATCGGCAACTGGCCCTGCACCCGCGACGGCGACGCCGACGGCCACGCCACTGCCGGCGTTGGGAACCTACTCGGACACGTTGCGCTTGAACCGAAATCCGCGTCTGCAGGCCGACGGTGAGCTGTACTTCTCGGTGCCGACTGATTGGACCGAGGGCTACGACTTCGTTGACGCCCGCGAGGCGAACGTCGTGCCGATGGCTTCAAGTAACCGCCTTGGCGGGTGGCGCGCGACCCCTGCCGATAAGCCGTCACCGCTGTATGTCTACATTGGTGCCACGAACCTTGACTGGCACAAGGATGCGCGCACGCCGGAAGACTTCGCCCGCAAGGCCGCTGCACACTACTGCCGTGCATCCACTGGTGGGCAATGCACGCAAGTGTCGTCACCAACCGTCGTGGCGTTTGCAGGTCAGTCGGCGATGCGGTTCGAGACGCGTTCCGTCATCGAGTACACCGGCACGGACGGCAATGGTCAACCGGTGGGGCGTCGCCACGAGTGGTCGGCGTACCACTACTTCTTCATCCGTGGGAACTGGGCATACGAGTTCCGCGTGTTTGGTGAGGCACCGGAGACGTTCGCGACACGCGCCCAACCGGTGGTAGATGTGTTGGGCGCGACCCGCTTCTTCTAGCGCCAAGCTGGTGGGGTGCGTTCCTGCGTTCCCCACCCTGCGGTTCAGGATTTGTGCCGGGGTGCAAAGTCGGACGCGCCGTCGGCGGGACGGCCCTGCCACGTGGGATTGGTCACGCCTGGGCCACGGTCGACGATAGACCCGGCCGCGTCGTACCACGTGTGCGTCGGCGGGACGTGCGGGGTGACCGTCAGGTAGAGGATGGCCGGCACGTCGCTCGTGCATCGCAGCCGGTGCACCTGCCACGGCGCCGCGACGAGGGCTTGGCCGGGGCCAACCGTCGCCGTCGTGCCGTCAATGTCGAACTCGAGCGTGCCTTCGAGGACCAAGAAGGTCTCCCACCCGCCGGACTGCTCGTGGCTGTGCCCTTCCTCCTGCGCAAAGCCCGGCTCGAAGCGCATGAACCGGGCACGCACCGCCGGCACGGCAAGGACGGTGCCCATGGGGTCGTCGCGCCAGTCGTAGACGGTCGGCACCATCGTGACTTCTCCTCCGTCTCCGGCTTACACGCCGCGGCTGACGCGCGCCCATTCAATAATGAAGGCGGTGTCGTCACGGGCCTCGCGGGCGCCGACAAGCGGTTCGGTGCCGCGCGTGATGCAGGCGTGGAAGTGCTGCCACTCGCGCTTGAACTGGTTGTCGTAGCCGGCGGTGACGAACGATTCCACGTGTGCAGTACCAGCGGTCGGCCACCCCTCACCGTCGGGAGAGACGACGCCCGGCTTCGCATCACCAGGATGCGCGGCGCCGTCGTGGCGACCGTACGGTGCCGGGTCGACGGGGGACGGTTCCATGCGTTGCACGCGGACGGTTGATGCATCCCCAGCGATGAACGGCATCGCCATGGTCAGGTGGACGCGCACGTCCGGTCCGTAGGCGATGAACTCTTGTTGGAACCGGCGCACGTCCCGGATATCGATCCAGGCGTAGTTGACGCGCGCGCCGTTCGGGTATTCGAACATGGCCCGCCAGCAGTGGCCGTCGTCCCACACCTCGGCGTTGCTGATGGCGACGGGGCGCCCAAGCAGGCCGCTGAGGGCGTAGACGTCGTGGATTGACGATCCCATCATGCCCCCGAAGGCGGCGGCAACTTGGCGGTCGGGTGTCGGGCCGAGGGCGCGCAGGAGGTTTGCCTCGTGTTCTGCCCGGGCGGCGTCGCGCGCCGATGCCGGGATGTCAGTGGCCCGGTAGACCGGGAAGTAGTCCATGTAGCGTTCGTTGCGGCTGTGGATATGGTGGGCCTCAACGAAGCGGATTTCGCCCTGATCGGCGAGGGGGCGCACGATCCGTTGCGCGTACTGGTAGCCCGGGTCGAAGCGCTTCATGTAGGCCATGAGGGTGACGGTGCCGGCCTTGGCGCGCGCCTCCTCGGAGGCGGCGACGAAGGCGTCGGCTTCGTCGAGGCGCGAGGAGAGTGGCTTTTCGACGAGGACGTGCTTGCCGTGGCGAAGTGCCTCGATGGCTTGCGGGACGTGCGTGCCGAGGGGGCACACGAGGACGGCATCGACAAGGTCCGAGGCGCAGAGGTCGCGGTAGTCGGTGAAGTGCGCCCCGTGCGCCACCCCAAAGGTCTCGCTGACGAACGCCATGGTGTCGGCCGACAGGTCGCACAGGGCAGTGACCTCGAAGAGGTGGCGCAACTGGCGCAGGGCGGGCAGGTGGATGATCTGGGCGATGGCGCCGCTGCCGATGATGCCGACGCGGATGCGTCCGTCTGGTGCGGGCATTGGTGGCGTGTCCTTCCCCTCTGGAGCACGTGCAGGGTGACGCCTTGGCGGCGCGATTGCCGGCTGAGATTGGCCCTCACGCCCTTGCCGAGCCCGGGACCGGCGGATAGGCTAGCACGCGCCAAGCGGACTGGTGCGGGTGGAAGTGGTTCGAAAGATGGCTCAACTTGCGTCCGGTCTCGCGGGCCTGCAGAGGGGGAGAGTTTATGGAGCAGCGCACTGAGATGCCGACTCGCGCCGAGGGCACAACGCACCCACCGCGGACGGTGGCGCATCGACGCAGCCTGTTGGCTGGGGCGGCGGCGCTCGCGGCAGTCGCCATCACCTCGCCGATGACGTCCGCCCAGGAGTCGGCGCGCGCCGGACAGATGAGGGCTCCCGAACCCTTCCCGAGGCGAGGAGGAAAGTTGCGCATCGGGTTTGGCGTGACGACCCCCCACTTCGACTTGGCGCAAGGTGGGACGCCAAGT
>CAILQO010000125.1 GCA_903836285.1 uncultured Chloroflexota bacterium | reverse complement strand
CTTCGGGTGGCCGCAGCGGAAGGGCTTGATGTTTGGGTCGATGCCGGGCCGAACGCTGGAGGCGTGCCCGACTGGGTTCTGAAAACGTGCCCTAACGCGTGCGCCGTAGATGATCGAGGACGGCCAACAGGACAGCTCTCGACATGCGACCCGGGCTTTCGTGCCGAGGCTGCCAAGTGGGCACGCGCCGTCGCCGCCGCGGCAGTGACGGCAACCGGAGGACGGGTCTCAGTGTGGACGCTTGATGGTCGCGACGATGCATCTGGGATACCGGCCGATCACTCTCCGGTGACAGTTGCGCAGTTCCGACAGTGGTTGCGCAGCCGGTATGCAGACGATGCGGCGCTCGCCCGCGAGTGGCTGTGCCCGGGACTTCGCATCGACGACGCAACACCGCCGATGGTTCGGCGTTGGGGCGGGGCAGGGCGTGTGGCGTGGTTCCGGCGCGCATTCGAGGGCGGTCGTCACGTCGCAGCGCGGGTGATCAGCCAGATCAAGCGTGGTGGCACGGAGCATGACACGTGGCCACAGGTGGTCACCGGTCGTGGCTCGATGCAATCGCGCCTTGTGGCGCGTGACGGCCTGGCCCCGAGCCAAATGGCCGACTGGCACGCGTTCGCGGTTGATGCATGGCAGGAGTATCTGGCGGCCATGCGCGCGGCGGTCGTGGATGAGCTACCCGCTGCCACCTTCGTCGCTAGTGAGTTTGGGCGCGCCGGCGTGTCTGGCGTTGGCGACCGAGGCACAACCGGCCACGTCGACGCCGACCGAACCGCGGTCCCGGTCGCGCATGTGGCACCGATGGCGCATCACGCGGCGTGGGCAGCCGCGTCGCTGGTTTCGCGCGGTGGTGGCGACGTGCCAGTGATGGTGGCGATGGTGCCGACGGATCGTGATGGGTCGCCGGCCGCGGCTGCGGTCTCGGCCGTTGCCGAAGGCGCGGTCGCCATTGAGTTGCCGGAGGCGACCTACAGTGACCCCGACGTGCGTCAGCTGGCGGGATGGCTTGGCGAGGTCGAGGAACTGTTGACGGCGTCGACCCGCCTGGATGATCGCGTGGCGTGGCTTGATGACCCGGCGCACGCCGGCGCGGACCCCGACGACCTGGGATTCGTGGCGTCGACCGGCTTCGTGGATCGCCGTACCGCGTCCGCAGCCTACGGCGCGATCCGCGAGGCGGGACTGGCGCCCGTCATCGTGGATGCACTGACATTCGTGGCCGACGAGGCAAATGACCTCGGCGCACTTCTCGTGCCGACCCGCCGTTGGATCGACCTCGACCGATATGGGTCGCTTGTCGTGCACGTGCTGCGTGGTGGGAACGTCGTGGCAACCCCGAACACGCCACAGCGCCAACGGGACGGCACCTCATTCCGGTCAACGTTCCTGTGGCCACCAGCAGTTGCCGAGGGCGGGCGAGCACAGATCCGCGACGGCACGTCGTGCGTGGTGACCGAGGTGGCTCCAGATTACGGGACTGGCATGCGCGCCCCGTGGGTCGAGGCGATTGCCGATGACGTGGTGCCTCGGTTTCGCGTTACACCGGCCCTGCGCCTTGCGGTGACCGGCCGACTGCTGCCAGATGGCACGTGCCTCGCGTTCTTCGTCAACCCGACGGTGCACCGACAGTCCGGACGTATCGGCCTGCCGGACCCGTCGGCGATCGGCCTTGATGACGCGTTCGCAATCGGGACCGCGTACGCGACGACTGGATCATCTGCATGGCGCGATGACGACGGCGTGCACGTCGATGTGCTCGCGGGCGGCGCATTGATTGCTCGGCTGCGATCCAAAACCCACGGCTGAGGTTCCGGCCCTCCGTGCCGCGGCCGGCCAAGCTGTGCCCGGTACGCTTTCAAGCCATGGGGATTCCCGCGCACACGACTGTCCCCCGCGTCGTTGTCAAAATCGGCACCAATACCCTGACCTCAGGGTCGCGCACCCTTGACGAGGGACGGATGGGTGACATCGCCCGGCAGATCGTCGAGGTGCGGCGCGGCGGGGCAGAGGTGATTCTGGTGTCGTCCGGGGCAATCGCTGCCGGTCGGGCGCGGATTGACCTCCACGGCACGAGGCGCGACCTGCCGGCCAAGCAGATGCTCGCTGCGGTCGGCCAACATCGGCTGATGGCGCTCTGGGATCGGCTCTTTGAAGTCCACGACGTGCCGGTAGCGCAGACGCTTCTGACGAAGGGCGACTTGCGCGGGCGTTCTGGCTACCTGAACGCGCGCAACACGTTACTTGGGCTCGTCGAGGCTGGTGTCGTCCCGATCGTGAATGAGAACGATGTCGTTGCCACCGACGAGATCCACGTCGATGGCGAGAACCGGTTGTTCGGCGACAATGACAACCTGTCCGCAATGGTGGCGAACGTCGCGGACGCGACGCTGCTACTGAACCTCACCAACACTGGCGGCTTGTACACGTCGGATCCGAGGCGCGACCCAGACGCGCGCCTCGTGCCTGTCGTGGCGCGGATCACTCGGGCGATCGATGCCCTTGCGGGAGGCGCAGCCGACCAAGGCACTGGTGGGATGCGCACGAAGATTGAGGCGGCCCGCGTCGCCACGGCCTCCGGCATCGAGATGGTGATCGCTCCCGGCAGCGAACCCAACGTGATCGTGCGGGTCCTCGCGGGTGAGGTGGTCGGAACCCGGTTCATCGCGTCGACTGCACACCGTGAAGCGCGCCAGCGATGGATTCTGTCCGCGTTGAGTCGTCGCGCTATCGTGCACGTGGATTCCGGGGCCGCCGAGGCGTTGGTGCGCCGCGGGCGAAGCCTTCTCGCAGCGGGCATTGTGCGGGTGGAAGGGCGGTTCGGGCGGGGTGATCCGCTCGCAGTCCACGATCCGTCGGGCGACCCAATCGCTTGCGGGCTTGCGAACTATGCGTCGAGTGACCTCGAACGCATCCGGGGTCTGCAGTCCGCTGCGTTCCTCGCGGCACTGGGCCACGCGTATGGTGACGAGGTGATCCACCGGAACAACCTCGTGCTCGTCGACGGACGCGAACGTGTCGCAACCGGGTGAGGCTGGGTCGGCTCGCTGCCGCCGTAGGACCTTGGCCTCCGTTGGGAAGGATGAACTCTGGCGGCACTGCCGCAGGTACCTCCTCGCATCCTGCCTAGCACGTTTGGGATAGTCTGGAAGTCAATGCCGACAGGACAGGCGCGGATGCACGAGGAGGCGGCTGAACGAAGCACGTCCGTCGTGCGCCGCGCTCCGGCCCGGCGTCTGCCAACCCCCAGCGAACGCCAATTTGCGGCACCCAACGCCGTTGGTTCGCCGCCGGGATCGTTGCGCGCTCGTTCGGCCACAGCCGGCCGTGAGCCGATGCCGTCGGCACCTCCACGCTCCATGCCCCGAACCCTTTCGGACCGGACAGCGGCGCCTACGCTCGCCGCGTTTCCAACGGCGGCGTCGCTGCCCCCCCGCCCGCCTCGGCGCCCGCGTGCGCCTGCCTCGAGCGTGCCGGACGTTGAGGCGCTGGCCGGTCACGGCAGACGACGCTTGCCCCTCGTGCTTGGCCTGCAGCTGGCGGTCGTCGTCATCGTGTTCCTTGCTGGCGGACTTCTCGATTTCCGTTACCGCGGTGCGGCGTTGCCGGGGGTCAACGTCGAGGGAGTCCCAGTCGGAGGCATGTCAGCCCCAGCGCTGGCCGGATTCGTCACCTCGCGCGCATCCGAACTGTTGGCGACAGCGGTCACGTTCACGTACCAAGGGCGCGAGTGGCGGTCCTCGGCGTCCGAAGCTGGCGTCCGGATCGATGCGAACGGGATGGGTGACACTGCCGTCGGCCTTGGGCGCACGTGGCCATGGCCATTTCGGTGGTTGTCGGTGTTGGCAGCGCCGGTGTGGCGACCTGCTGTCCCATTCCGCGCCGAGCTCGACCGCAAGGTGTTGGCATCACACCTCGAACGAATCGCCGTCGCGATCAATCGCGCACCGGTCGAACCGGTCCTGACCGCCAAGTCCGGGCAAGTTCTCGTCGCTCCCGGTTCACCTGGCGACCGGGTCGACATTGCCGCCACGACCCTGGCAGTGCGTGTCCCGACCTCCACGTCCGACAGGCAGACGGTTTCACTCACGGTCGTGCAGGCCCCGCCTCGCATTTCGACGGCGAGCGTGGCCGAGGCGCAGCGTGTCGCGCAACGAATCCTCGCTTCGCCCCTCGTCGTCCGCGCTGGGGATAAGTCCTGGACGCTGTCGGTCGCGCAACTCGAAGCGATGCTCGAGTTTCGCCGCGAGTCGGGATCGGACGGCGACCGGATTGTGGCCGGACTTGCCGATGCACCCGTCGTTGCGTTCGTCAAGACGGTCGCACAGCAGGTTGACCGGATGCCGCAGGACGGCCAGGTGAGATGGGACGGAAAGGCCCTCACGTTTGTGAGGGACGGCGTCGACGGTCTTCAGGTCGACCAGGCGTCGGGGGTGCGCGCAGTCATCGACGCGGCTTCCCAGGAACGTCGCGAGGTCGCGTTGCCGGTGCAGGTGGCGCCGGCATCCGTGTCAGCGTCGCGTCTCGCGTCGTTAGGCATCAGGGACCTGGTGGGCGCCGGGTCGTCGAAGTTCGCAGGGTCGCCGCCGGAGCGGGCGAACAACGTCAAGGTGGCGGCGCTGAAGCTCAACCACCAGTTCGTTGCGCCGGGAGCGACGTTCTCATTCCTTGAGGCTCTCGGGCCGATCACCAAGGAGGAGGGGTACCTGGAGGGTTTGACTATCCAAGGCGACGCCACCGTCCCAGGGATCGGGGGCGGTGTCTGCCAAGTATCGACGACCTTGTTCCGGGCAGCCTTTTACGGTGGGTTGCCGATCGTTGAGCGCCATCAGCACGTGTATCGCGTCTCGTACTACGAGCAGGATGGCAGCCCAGTCGGCTTCGACGCGGCCGTGTACGACCCTGGCGTTGATTTCCGGTTCCGCAATGACACCGGATCACCGCTTCTCCTGGACGTTTCGATTGATCCAGCGTCGTCGACGCTCGTGTTTCGAATGTTTGGCGAGACGACCGGGCGCGAAGTGAAGCTTGCAGCGTCCCGCGCAAACGAGAAGCCCGCACCGCCACCAGCGACTGACGTTGCCGACCCGAAGCTGGACTTCGGCGTCCGCAAGCAAGTGGAGTGGAAGGCGACTGGGGTAGACGCGACCATTAAGCGCTCGGTGGCCGTGAACGGAAAGCCCGGGTCGGCAGACTCGTTTGCCAGCCGCTACGTCCCGTGGCAGGAAAAGTGGTCGATCGGTACTGGACCGGTGACCGCCCGAACCCCGGCGTCGGTCAAGGCGGCGATTGAGCAGGGGACGGTTGCTCCAGGAACAACCGGGGCAATCGCGGCGCTACGGCTAATGCTGTCGCCGCCACCACCAGTCGACGCGCCCGAAGTTGGTGCCTCCGCGTCGCCTGCCTCCCCGGTGGCTCCCGCACCGTCGTCTGCGCCCGTACCCCAGCCGGCGGTGCCCGCTTCTGCTCGACCCTAGAGGCGATTGCCCGACGGCCGTCGGTGATGAACGGGAGCGAGAGAACGCGGGTGCTACGTTCGCGCCGTCGGGCGGACTGTCGTGAGCGTGATCGTGGCAGGTGCCGACTCGGGCGAGGGCACGATTGACGATCCCTTGCGGATTGACGAGATGGTGCTTCGAAGGCGTGATCGAACGGACACCCCGTCCACCGGGGCGCTGAGCAGGGCGGCGACCGCCCCGACGGTGCTCCCGATGAGGATTCCGAGGGTGAACGCCGACGCGTCGCCGATCCCGCTCCGGCGACGGTAAATCCCGAGCTGCTCGCCGGCGAGTCGCACGGCAGCGGCCGCTTCAGCCCACTCGGCGCTTGATCGGGATGGCGATGCCATGGTGAACCCTCCTCCGGGCGGTTCGCGTGTACGCCGAGAGGGTAGCCCGATCTCCGCGCTTAGAGGTGCCGCGCACGACCTACCAGAAGCGTCCTCGGCGCAAGATCCTCTCCGGGACGGCTGGTGCAAGCGAGCTGAGCGTGGCAATGGCGCCAAGGACGAGCCAGCTGCCGAGTGCACCCTCAACCGGGTGAACGTCACCAATGATCGGCGTGGGCCAATCGGTGACGAAGGCGACGAAGTTCCCGACCGCAAAGCCCCCGATGGCGAACGGCAGGTCGGTGAGCCAGCGCCGGACCGGGGTACCGAGCAGCGCGTGGAATCCAAGCAGGCTGGCAATCACGCCAGCGCCAGCAACGACCCACGCCGGTGACAGAACGTTGGCGACTGAGGTCAGGAGGGTGTCGATCGTCGCGCCGAGGACCTCCCCGTCCATTGAACCCCGCCCCCCTTGCTCGGTTTCGGCAGCGCTGCGTACCGGCCCTGCCGGCATCGAGTCCTAAACGCCGGGGAGATGCGACCAGACGCCGCTCACGATTGTCCCCGCCACTGATCCCGCAAGCCACGTGACCCCGGCGACGAGCACCGGCCGGCGTAACCACGCACGACGAGCAGCGGCGCCAACGGCGACTGCCAGAGGGAGCAAGCCCACGAGGGGCAGAGCCACCACTGCCGTCATCGTCGTGGCAGGTGGCAAATCCCATGGCGTTCTGCCGCCGACAATCAGAACGAGCGTGCCGATATCGATACCGGTCGCGCCACCACCGATGCCGCCAAGGAGGATCGCGACGAGCCATGTCTCGAGAGGCACGGCCAAGGCCGGATCGGCAGGCGACGGTCCGGCGTACCCGGTGATCCTCGCGATCGTGACTGCAAAGTGCGCGGCCAGGACCGATCCGCCGAGGGCAGCGATCGCGCCGAGGATGGCAACGACCGCAAAGCGATCGATGCCCAATGCTGCTGAAAGCGACCACGCGCCGGCAGCGGCGCATGCCAGTGCGAGAACCAGTCCGCCCCCAGCCGATGCGAGCTCAAGCCGACGGTCGATCGTCGCCTCGCGCCGCCGTTGCGCAGGCGTCGGGCGTCGGCGCCCGACTGCCTGTGAGCCGGGGGGCAGGTCCGACCCGCGCATTTCGGGAGCCAGTGGCGCGAAGTCATCCATGCGCCGGTTTGACCGTCGCCGGGTTGCCCTCCACCGCTCCCGTGATCGGCGGCGCCGCGGAACCAGCGTCCCGGCGACGAGGGGCAAGGGCGCGCAGTCGAGCGACCGCTGAAGGGAGGACCGTCGCAACCGCTTCGACATCTCCGAGGTCGTTGGCTGCGCCGAACGAGAGCCGCAAGGTTCCTCGTACCCAGTCATCGGGCAGCCCGAGAGCGGCGACCACGTGCGACGGCTCGGTCGCGCCGGAGGTGCAGGCAGAGCCGCTCGACGCCGCGATCCCGGCCATGTCGAGGCTCAACAGGATGCTTTCACCCTCGACGCCCTGAAACGCGAAGCTCGCGTTGTTCGCGAGTCGCTGCGTTGGGTGGCCGGTCAGTCGGGCGTGTGGGACCGCTGACAGGATCCGCTCAATAGCTGAGTCGCGCAGGCGGCTCAGGTGCAGGTTTGCCTCGTCCCGGTGTGCGACGGCGAGGCGCAGTGCCGTGGCGAGACCGACGATACCTGGGACGTTTTCGGTACCGGCACGCCGGTTGCTTTCCTGCGCGCCGCCTGACTGCATCGGCAGCCATGGCGTGCCGTTGCGGATGGTGAGCACCCCCACCCCTTTCGGGCCCTGGAACTTGTGGGCGGAGATCGTCATCAGGTCGATGCCCATGGAGTGCACATCAATCGGGAGTGTTCCCGCGGCCTGAACGGCATCCACATGGAGGGGCACCCCGGCGTGTCGCGTGAATGCAGCGACTTCGGCGATTGGTTGGATCGTCCCAACCTCATTGTTCGCGAACATCACTGACACCAGGACGGTGTCTGGGCGGATGGCGCGACGAACGTCATGGGGGTCCACCATCCCGTTGCGGTCAACCGGCACGATGGTCGTCTCGAAACCGAGGTTGGCTAGCCAGCCGCAGGCATGCAGGACAGCGTGATGCTCGATGGCTGTGGTGACCACATGTCGACCTCGCGCCATCGCCGCGATGGCGGCGCCCTTGATGGCAGCGTTGATGCCCTCGGTGCCCCCGGAGGTGAACACGACCTCTGATGGGGTCGCGCCGAGGGCTCGCGCGATGGTGTCGCGGGCGTCGTCGACTGCATGACGGGCAATCCGGCCCGGCTCGTGCATGCTCGAGGCGTTGCCGGCGCTGTCCGACCAGTACGGGGCCATCGCGGCGACGACATCCGGATGGACCGGGGTGGTCGCGGCGTGGTCGAGGTAGACGGTCCGCATGGCAGTTGGATCCGCACCAGATCAAGCGCGCGGGGGCGCGCGTTCCTGCGGCAGTGTAGCAGCGGCTGGCACGTGTGCCATGCTTGTGAGAGACTGCACAAGGTCCATGGTGACGGGTTGACTGGGCGGGCGCGGCGTGGCTAGGATCGCCCGCCGTGTGGGCGTGTCTGGCAGTCGGCTGTCGCGAGGAGAGAGGCGGGATGGCGTTCGATTACGTGCCGATCCTGATCCAGGTGCTCGTGGCGATTGCGATTGCCGTGGGCGTCATCCTGATTTCCAAGTACTTGGGGTCGCGAAACCCGACGGCCGCCAAGCTCGCACCGTACGAATGTGGCATGACGCCGGTCGGGCAGGCGTGGCGCCGGTTCCCGATCAAGTTCTTCCTTACCGCGATGCTCTTCGTGCTGTTCGATATCGAAGTGATCTTCTTCGTACCGTGGGCAGCAGTGTTGCGTCATCTGCGGGCGGGTGGCACCGAGTACGTAGTCTTTGCGCTGGGTGAGATGGCGGTCTTTGCCGGGTTTCTTGCCCTCGGGTATGCGTACATCATCAAGAAGCGCGCACTGGAGTGGGAAGCATGAGCACCGTTCCGTTCACGCGTTGGATGCGCCCGTCGCCCTCTCCTGAGCAACCGGGGGCGGTCCGACCGCAAGCGCTCACTGGTGGGGACTTCAGTGGTGAGTCTGGTGTGTCGCTCACCACGGTCGATCGTGCGGTTGGCTGGGCACGCGCCAAGTCAATCTGGCCAATGCTTTTTGGCCTCGCGTGTTGCGCCATCGAGATGATGGCCATGAGCGCATCCAAGTACGACGTCTCCCGATTTGGAGCGGAAGTGTTCCGCTCGTCACCTCGCCAGTCGGACTTGATGATCGTGGCAGGGCGCCTTTCGAAGAAGATGGCGCCAGTGCTTCGTCGCCTCTACGACCAGATGCCGGAACCGAAATGGGTCCTCTCCATGGGGGCCTGTGCATCATGCAGCGGGGTTTACAACAACTACGCCCTCGTGCAGGGTGTGGATCGGGTCGTTCCGGTTGACATCTACGTGCCGGGCTGTCCTCCCCGACCGGAGGCAGTGATCGACGGGCTGATCAAGCTCCAGGCCAAGATCGAGTACGACCGGCAGTTCGGCAAGACGGCGGAACGTGCGCCGGTAGCCGTAACGGCGTAGCACGCGGGACACGACGACCAGACATGGCTCAGACATCGGCCCCGACCCCCACGACCGCCGTGGACGCTGCCGAACCCGAGGCGCCGCCCCCACCGCCGACCGACGCGGAGCTGGTCGTGGCGCGCTACCCCGGCGCAACCGTCCCGACGTGGCGGTTCGCTGATGGGATCCCGACGGTGCGAGTTGCTCCCGACCAGATCTGCGACGCGATCTCCTGGCTGCGGCACCGTCCCGACGGTGGGCGCCGGTACGACATGCTGGTCGATGTCTCCGGCAGCCACTGGCCGGAACGTGCTGAGCCACTTGAGGTGACCTACATCCTTCACGCGCTCGAGGACAGTCATCGCATCCGCCTGAAGGTGGCCGTTGGCGGGGAGCATCCGGCCATCCCGTCGGTGACTGGCGTCTGGGCGCTTGCCAACTGGCCTGAGCGAGAGATCTTTGACATGTACGGCGTGGAGTTCTCCGGCCACCCGGACCTGCGACGCATCATCACGCCGAACGACTGGGAGGGGCACCCGCTCCGCAAGGACTTCCCGCTTGGCGAGGAACCTGTGGAGTTCCAGCGTCCGTGATCGCGCCGGTGCCGCATCCGGGCAGGGGAGGGTCGATGCCATGGTGATGCTCGAGGAGACCCGGACCGAGACCGGGCGCATGATCCTCAACATGGGCCCGCAGCACCCGTCAACGCACGGTGTGCTGCGCCTGATGCTGGAGCTGGACGGCGAGAACGTCCTTGAATGCGTCCCAGACATCGGTTATCTGCACACCGGCATCGAGAAGATGACGGAGGCCCGGAATTACCACCAGGCTCTCGTCCTCACCGATCGAATGGACTACCTTGCGCCAATCACCAACAACCTCTCCTACATCATGGCGTGCGAGAAGTTGTTCAATGTGGAGGGCAAGGTTCCGGAACGGGCGCTGGACACGCGCGTGGTCATGTCCGAGCTGACCCGGATTGCGAGCCACCTCATCTGGCTTGGCACCCATGGTCTCGACTTGGGCGCCATGACAATGTTCATGTACTGCTTCCGCGAGCGCGAGCGAGTCCTCGAGATCATGGAGGCCATTTCCGGCGTCCGCATGATGACAAGCTTCATGCGGATCGGTGGGCTTGCCGCCGACCTGCCGGATGAGTTCTACGGGCTGGTATCGCAGTTCGTTGATGACATGCCCAAGAAGATTGACGAGTACGAGACGATGCTCTCGCGAAACCCGATCTTCGTCGACCGAACCAAGGGTGTCGGCGTCATCAATCGGGAATCTGCACTCGAGCATGGGTTCACCGGGCCCTGCCTGCGCGCGAGCGGGGTGCAGTTCGACGTCCGCACGAACCTTGCCTACTGCGGTTACGAGACGTATGAGTTCGACGTGCCATGGAGCCGCGAGGGCGACGTCTACGCGCGATACATGGTGCGGATGCGCGAGATGCGCGAATCGGTGCGGATCATCGATCAGGGGCTGAAGCGCCTTCGGGCGTCGAGGGGCGCTCCCATCCGTTTGGACGACCCCCGAATCACCTTCCCGAAGCGGGAGAAGATCCATTCGAGCATGGAGAGCCTGATCCACCACTTCAAGCTGGTGAG
Organism: uncultured Chloroflexota bacterium; assembly: GCA_903836285.1. Taxonomy (GTDB): domain Bacteria; phylum Chloroflexota; class UBA11872; order UBA12225; family UBA12225; genus CAILQO01. The sequence goes on along the minus strand of CAILQO010000125.1, from coordinate 18,510 downwards.
CGAGGGACCCGTTCCGACGCCTGGCGAGGCGTACGCTGCGGTGGAGTCCCCTCGCGGAGAGCAGGCGACCTACATCATGAGCGACGGTTCGAACAAGCCCCACCGGGTGCGCTTCCGCGCGCCGTCGTTCTACAACCTGCAGGTGTTGCCCCAGACCATCGCCGGTGGCCTCGTCGCCGACGTCGTGGCGTGCATCGGCAGCATCGACATCGTGCTGGGGGAGATCGATCGCTGATGGCGCTCAGCCAAGCCGCGAGGCAGCGGATCGTCAACGAGTTCATCCCACGCTACCCGAGCAAGCGCGCGGCGTTGATGCCGTCCCTTTGGCTCGCGCAGGACGAGGCCGGGTGGCTGGCGCCGGAGGCGTTCGAGGAAATCGGCGAACTGCTCGACCTGCACGCGACCGACGTCGCCTCCGTTGCCAGCTTCTATGTCATGTTTCATCGCCGGCCGATTGGTCAGACACTGATTGAGGTGTGTGAGAACCCCTCGTGTTACTTGGCAGGTTCGGACGCAACGTTTCAGGCAATCTGCAAGCGCCTCGGGCTTCATGCTGGGCATGACGGCCACGGCATGCAGACAACCGCGGATGGCAAGTACAGCGTCCGACCGACCGAGTGCCTGGCAGCGTGTGATTACGCTCCGGTCGTGCAGGTGGACCTTCGCTTTCATGGCCCGGTGCGGGAGGGTGACGTCGACGCATTCCTAGCGGACCCGTCGCGCTTCAGCATCGAGGGCAAGCCATCGGTGTCGATGGTTCACGGACCACAGGCGACGCCGGTTGAGGGATGGGAGGCGAACGCGCCTCCGCCAGTGGCGACAGCCTAGCGCGAGCGACGATGCTTGCCTCGCCCGTGCGTCCGACCCTTGCCGGTCGGGGCTGGGCGATGGCCCGAACCGAAAGGCGACACCTGACGATGACACAGACCCCAGCATCGCAAGGCGCACCTGCGGAGGCACCGGTCCAGCATGGCCCCGGGCAGCCGCTGCCTTGGGAACCGGTGCTGATGGCCGCCGTCGGGCGCACGGATGGCCACCTGCTACCGGATTACCTCGTTCGCGGCGGCTACAAGGCACTCGAGACGTGCACGTCGATGACGCCCGAGGACGTCATAAAGGTCGTAACCGACAGCAAGCTGCTTGGGCGGGGCGGAGCCGGGTTCCCGACAGGGGTGAAGTGGGGCGGTACCCGGCGCAACCCGGGCCCGCGTCACCTCGTCGTGAACGCCGACGAGTCCGAGCCCGGGACGTTCGGCAATCGCTACGCGATCGAGGCAGACCCGCATGGGCTGATCGAGGGCATGCTGATCTGCTGCTACGCGGTCGGCATCCAGAAGGCCTACATCTACATCCGGGGCGAGAACTTGGCCGGCGCCGAGAAGCTTGAGCATGCGATCACGGAGGCCTACGCCGCCGGCTACATCGGCAAGGCCATTCTTGGCAGCGATGGATTCGACGTCGATATCTCGGTGACACGCGGCGCCGGGGCGTACGTCTGCGGTGAAGAGACGGCTCTCATGGAGAGCCTCGAAGGCCGTCGGGCGCAACCACGCATCCGGCCTCCGTTCCCCATTGAGGTCGGTGGCGGACTTTTCGGGCGTCCGACAGTCGTCAACAACGTTGAGACCCTCATGTGCGTACCGCACATCATTCGCCGTGGCGCGGAATGGTTTGCGTCAATCGGTGCCCCTGCCTGTCCCGGTCCCAAGCTCTACACGATTTCGGGGCACGTGAACCGGCCTGGCGTGTATGAGTTGCCGATGGGCACGACGCTGTACGACCTGATCTACAAGTACGCCGGCGGGATGCAGCGGAATCAAAAGGTGAAGGCGGTGAGCCCCGGTGCCCTGGCTTGCCAGCTCCTTCCGGGCACGGACCTGAACATCCAGATGGACACTGCTACCCTCACCCGTCCCCCTCACTGGCACCCACCGTTCGGCCCGGTCGGCTTTGGCGCGGGCGGGATCATCGTGTACGGCGAGGAGACCGATATCGTCCAAGTTGTTGCGCGCGCATCCGGGTTCTTCGCCCGGGAGAGTTGCGGGAAGTGTGTGCCTTGTCGCGAAGGGACGCACTGGATGAGCGACGTTTTGGGCCGAATCGCCCATGGCCACGGTCGACCGAGCGACCTACCCTTGCTTGAGGACATCACGCGAAACATTGGTGGGCGCAAGACCTTGTGCGCACTCGGTGACTTTTCGGTGAACTCCGTTGCATCGGCGCTTCGCCTGTTCCGCCCGGAATTTGAGGCGTACGTCAATGGGCATGCGCCGAGGGCCCACGGCTACGGTTCAATCCCGGTCGCCGCGGGCTGATCGCGCGGCCCGAATCTGGCGCCTACGCGCCGACTTGGACCAACGGTGGTGGTGGGGCGAGGGTAGATTGCGCTCCCTCGGTCAGCCCACCGAACAATGAACCCCCGCCCACACGAAAGCGTGCGAGAACGATGACCGCGGCGACGCCTCCCGCAACCGTAACCGTGACCGTCGACGGCACCGAAGTGTCAGTGCCACCCGGTACGTTGGCCGTCGAGGCGGCGCGCGTCGCAGGCGTCGACGTACCAGTCTTTTGCTACCACCCGAAACTCTCGCTGGCCGGCGCGTGCCGTATGTGCATGTGTGAAATCGGCATGGCGTCGCCGCCTGGGCAGCCTCCGCGACCGCCTGGCCTCATGACGGCGTGCACCACGCGCGTTTCGAACGGCATGACGATCAACACGATGGCCCCGGGTGCCCTCAAGGCCCGCGAGGGGGTGATCGAGTTCCTGCTGATTAACCACCCGCTCGACTGCCCCGTCTGTGACGCCGGTGGCGAATGCCCGCTTCAGGACAACTCCCATGCGTGGGGCCCGAAGGAGAGCCGCTTCACGGAGCAGAAGCGCCTGGCCCGCAAGGGGGCGGCGCTGTCGCCACTGGTCGTCCTCGATCAGGAGCGATGCATCACGTGCTACCGATGCACCCGCTTCATGGATGAGATTCCTGGAGAGGCCGAGCTGGCGTTTTTCACGCGCGGGTACACCTCACAACTCCGGACCATCAACGAGGAGCCGATGAAGTCCCGCTTCCAAGGGAACATCATCGACCTCTGCCCGTGCGGCGCGCTGACGAGCGAGACCTACCGCTTCAAGGCGCGCCCGCACGACCTTGATCACGCGGACAGCGTGTGTGGTCAGTGCCCAGTTGGCTGCAACGTGATGATCGACACGCGGTCCAACCAAGTTGCGCGCGTGCGCCCGCGCCAGAACGACGCGGTCAACGAGATTTGGGTGTGCGACAAGGGACGATTTGCCCACCACTACTCGTCGTCACCTAATCGCCTGTCTGGTCCGTGGGTGCGCGGTGAGGATGGTCTGCACCCATCAACCTGGCGCCAGGCGTACCAGGAGGCGGCGCGCCGCCTTGGTGCAGTGAAGTCGGCGTACGGCGGCGCCGCGATCGGTGTCATCGGCGGTCGCAACCTGACAAACGAGGATGCATTTGCTCTCGCTCGGTTCGCTGCCGAGGTGCTTGAGACGCCGCACGTCGATTTCCGCGTAGGTGCGCAGTCGGCGGTGGTGAACCCGCTTGCGCCATTCGGGCTTGATGCGTTCAACACTGGCCTTGATGCGGCCGAGAAGGCTGGGGCAATCGTGGTGGTGGGTGCGGACGTGCACGACGAAGTGCCGGTCCAGTGGCTTCGCATTCGGAAGGGCGTGAAGGCCGGGGCCCGGCTCATCGTCGCGAACCCGCGTGCAACCGAGGCCGACCGGCTCGCCTTCCATCGGTTGCGCCACCGACCGGGCACCGAACTTGCGCTGCTGACCGGGATCCTTGCGGCCCTCGTGGAGTCGCCACCGGTCGATGCCGAGGGAGTTGCACGCGACCTTTCCGGTCTCGCCGAGGCAATCGGCGGAGTGACTGTCGAGAAGGCGGCAGCACATGCTGGCGTCGATTCAGTCACCATTCGCGCGGTTGCGGCGACCCTTGCGTCGTCCAAGGACCCGATCGTCTACGTCGGCGCGCGACTTGCGATCCGCCACGACGCCGGGGCGATTGGCCTGGCCGTAGGCAACCTTGGTCGCGCCCTCGGCCACCCGGCGCGGGTGAACTTCCTTGTCGAGGGCGCGAACGGGCGTGGAGCGGAGTGGGCGGGCCTCATACCGGGCGATGGTGGCTTACCCGCCGGCGAGATCGTGGCACGCGCAGCCTCAGGTGAGATCAAGGCGCTCTACATCGTTGGGGAGAACTTGCTCGAGACCCACCCAGACGCGGCGCAAGCCCGTGAGGCGCTTGAACGCGCCGATGTCGTGGTCGTGCACGAGCTGTTCCCAACGCTCACCGCCCAGGCGGCGCACGTGGTGTTCGCGGCGACGGGCGTGATGGAGAAGGACGGCACGCTGACAAGTGTTGAAGGTCGTCTCCAGCGCGTGTGGCAAGCGGTCCGGCCGGATGCGGATCGCGCTCCGGACTGGCGGATCTTGAGTGACCTCGCGGCGGCCATGGGTGCTGGGTTGGGCTACGTCGCGTCGGCCGATGTCACGCGTGACCTGCTCGCGGACCTCCCAGCGTACGCACCACAGCAGGGAGTGCTGCCGGGGAGCGCTGGCGTCCTCGTGCGGCGGGTTCACGATGCTTCCGCCGGCTCGGTTGATGTGCGTGCCGTTCCCGCAATTGAACCGGGTCAAGCCGGAGAAGGCTTGGTTCTCGTCACGTACCCGGAAATCGTCGGGAACGAGACGGTGGTGGGAGAGACGCCGGAGCTCCTCGTGACCGTTCCCGAGGCGTATGTCGAGGTGAATCGCGACGATGCCTCACGCCTTGGGATTTCCGACGGGGCGTCGGTCGAGGTTCGCGGGCCTGCTGGCACCGTGACGCGGGTGGCCCGTGTGAATGGACGCGTGCCAATTGGGACCGTGTTCGCGCCGGAGAACCTTGGCACGCCACGGATCAATGCAGTGCTGCGTTGGTCGCACGATGTGACGTACGTGACCGTGCAACCGGTCCCGGTGGCGGCGCTGGCTGGCGCACGCTGATGGCTGACCTCTTAGTCGGGTCGCGCCTGCGCCTGGGGGGTATCCTCCCGGCGCCGTTGGGGTGGGTTCAGGCTCCCGAACGGCGGTGCGCGGCCAACTTGGCTGCGTCCGAGGTCCGGCAGGGACGCTGATGGACGGACTCTTCGGCCTCGACGGCCACACGTGGGACATCATCCTGGCGATCGTTACCGCCTTCGTAAAGGCGTTCGTGATCGTAAATGGGCTGCTGCTCGCGTTCGCATTCATGACCCTGAGTGAGAGGAAGGTCCTTGGCCGGATGCAGGCGCGCTACGGTCCAAACCGTGCGGGTCCGTGGGGCATCCTGCAGCCATTCGCGGACGGGATAAAGCTTGCCTTCAAGGAAGACGTCACCCCGAAGCAGGCGAACCAGTGGGTTCACCTGCTTGCACCGTGTCTCGCTCTCGTGCCTGCCCTGATCATCTTCGCCGTGATCCCACTTGGGCCCGAGATGCGAATCCTTGGGTTTGAGTGGACTTGGTACGTGGCCAAGATCAACGTCGCGTACCTGTACGCCGCGGCAATCGCGTCAGTGGGGGTATACGGCATCGTCCTCGCAGGATGGGCCTCCAATAGCAAGTACGCCCTGCTTGGAGGACTCCGTGCATCGGCGCAGGTGATCAGCTACGAGCTCGCGCAGGGCCTCGCTGCAATGACAGCGCTGGTCCTCGCCGGGTCGCTCAATCTCTACGAGATCGTGAACCAGCAGGTCGCTAGCGGTCTGCCTTACGCCCTGTACCTGCCTTTCGGGTTGGTTGCCTTCGGGGTCTACGTCATTGCAGGCGTCGCGGAGGCGAACCGTGCCCCGTTCGACCTCGCGGAGGCTGAGGGCGAGCTGGGCGCCGGGTTCCACACCGAGTACTCAGGGTTCAAGTGGTCGATGTTCTTCATGGCCGAGTACGTGAACATGGTGAACATCTCGGCCTTGGCGACAGTGCTATTCCTTGGCGGGTGGTGGCCGGTTCCGACCGAAGGGCCAGGACTTGTCCAGGCGCTCGGTCCGCTGGTGTTCCTGCTCAAGCTCGCGCTGTGCATCTTCTTCTACATCTGGCTTCGCGCGACGTGGCCTCGCCTGAGATTCGACCGGTTGATGTCCTTTGGCTGGAAGGTCCTCCTGCCAATCTCGCTTGTCAACCTCTTGCTGACGGCGGCCGTCGTGGCGCTTTGGCCGTTAGGCGTGTGGCCGTTCGCCACCTGATCGCGCGCGTGTCGTACTGGCAATGGATGCGGCCAAACCCGGCGGAACCGGTCCGGGGGAAGGCGCAGCGGGAAGGAACTCGGTCGTGGCGTTCGTTGAGCTGAAGTCGCCGGCCCCACCGTCGAACGCGATTGCAGGTGCAGTCGCTGACGCGACGGCGCTCGCCCGCGGCTTGGGCGTGACTCTGGGCTACCTGTTCCAGAAGCCGGTGACGATCCAGTACCCGGAGGAGCGCACTCGCGTCGCGGATCGCCATCGCGGTCGGCACCAGCTTGAACGGCATGACAATGGGCTTGAGAAGTGCGTCGGTTGCGAGTTGTGCGCGCTGGCTTGCCCGTCGAAAGCAATCTTCGTGGAGGGTGCCGAGAACCCACCGGACGCCCCAATCTCGATCGGCGAACGCTACGCCAAGACGTATCTCGTAAACATGATCAGGTGCATTTTCTGCGGCTACTGCGTGGAAGCATGCCCAACCGAGGCGCTGCAGCTGAAGCGGGTCTTCGAGTTGGCGGACTATTCGCGCGAGTCGATGATCTACAGCAAGGAGACGCTGCTTTCGCCGTCGCCGAAGCGCGAAGCAACTGACTCGTGGCTCCCGGGCTAGGCGAGGACAGGAAACGGACATGGAGTTCCTGATCTTCAGCGTCTTCGCCGTCGTTTCGGTGGCGGCGGCATTGCTGATGGTGCTGCAGCGCAACGCGATGTATAGCGCGCTGTTCCTGGTGCTGATCTTCTTCTGCCTTGCGGTCTTCTACATCCTGCTCGGGGCATACTTCCTCGCAGTCGTCCAGGTAGCGGTGTATGCCGGCGCGATCATGGTGCTGATGCTGTTCGTGATCATGCTGCTCAATGTCGCCTACCCGGAGCCTGTTGATCGCGCGCTGGGTCTGCTCCGGCCGATTGGCTGGGCGTCCGCGCTTGTGCTCGCTTCGCTGGTGGCATGGATTGCGGCCGGTTCGCCAGGTGCCTCCGTTGCGCGGACGGCTTCCGGTGCGGGCCTTGCGCTCGGTACCGTCGGTGTCGCCGAAGCGGGTCACGTGCAGGAGGTCGCCGTCACGCTCTTTTCGAAGTACCTGCTGCCGTTCGAGATGACGAGCATCCTCCTCCTTGCCGCGATCCTTGGTGCGTCGGTTCTGGCGCGGAAGCGCCCAGATCACGCATAGGCAGGTTGGAGGAGACGGGAGATCCAGATGCCAGGGTTGCCGGAGACCGTGCCTACCGAGGCGTACCTCGCGCTCAGCGCAGTGCTTTTCGGCATTGGGGCCATCGGCGTGGTCTTGCGCAAGAGTGCGCTCACGATGTTCATGTCCATCGAGTTGATGCTGAACGCGGTCAACTTGACGCTCGTAGCATTCGCCCGCCAATTTGGGAGGCTCGACGGGCAAGTCATCGTGTTCTTCGTGATGGCGGTCGCGGCGGCCGAGGTTGCCGTTGGTCTCGCGATCATCGTGGATATCTTCCGGAGCCGGCGCAGCGTCGATATCGATGACGTCAGCTGGTTGCGCGGCTAGGAGCGCGGAACGGTTTTACGATGCTTGACCAACTTTGGCTCGTGCCCGTGCTGCCATTGGCTGGCGCGGTCCTGAACGCGTTCCTTGGGCGTCGCTTCGGGCGCGATGCGGTCGTGGCGTTCGGCGTGGGGTCGGTCGCACTCTCGTTCATGGTTGCCGTCGGTACCGTGAACGACCTGCTCGCGATGGGCCAGATGATGCATGGCGTCGAGACGCACCTGTTCCCGTGGCTTGCGTGGGGCGACGGCGCCGCCCGCGTGACCGTAGCGGAAGTGGGGATGCTTCTCGACCCGCTGTCAGCCACCATGATCCTCGTGGTCACCGGCATCGGCACGCTGATCCATGTGTATTCGGCCGGGTACATGGAGCACGATGATGGTTTTGCCAGGTACTTCGCATACCTCAACCTGTTCACGTTCGCGATGCTCGTGCTCGTGCTTGCAAACAACCTCGTCCTGCTCTTTGTGGGGTGGGAGCTGGTCGGCTTCTGCTCGTGGGCGTTGATCGGCTTCTGGTTTGACCGCGACTCCGCCGCGAACGCGGGGCGGAAGGCGTTCATCACCAACCGCATCGGTGACTTGGGCGTTCTGGTCGCGCTGTTCCTGGTGTGGGCGAACTGGGGGACGTTTGCCTTCCACACCGCGCCCGGTTCGATGACCCCCGGGTTCCTCGATGACCCCGCGAAGGTCCTGGCGACCCCGTTGCTCGCCATGGCGATCCCTTTGCTTCTCCTCGTCGGAGTGACCGGGAAGTCAGCGCAAATCCCTCTCTTCGTGTGGCTGCCCGACGCGATGGAGGGGCCAACACCTGTTTCCGCCCTCATTCACGCCGCCACGATGGTGACTGGGGGCGTGTATCTGGTGGCGCGAGTCCACCCGGTCTATGATCAGTCGCCGGAAGCGCTCCTGGCGCTTGCCGCCATCGGGGCGCTCACGGCGTTCGTCGCGGCAACCATTGCCACTGCGCAGAACGATATAAAGAAAGTGCTCGCGTATTCGACCGTGAGCCAACTTGGTTTCATGGTCCTTGGGCTTGGCGCCGGTGCCTACAGTGCGGCGATCTTTCACGTCATGACCCATGCGTTTTTCAAGGCACTGCTGTTTCTCGGCGCGGGTGCGGTGATCCATGGACTTGCAAACCAGCAGGACCTTCGACGCATGGGTGGGCTGCTTCGGTACATGCCAGTAACTGGCTGGACCTTCATCGTGGGATGGCTTGCAATCATCGGTGTGCCGGGCTTCGCAGGGTTCTTTTCAAAGGACCTCATCTTGGCGAAGGCGTTTGGCCGGGGGCTCGTTGATCCGACTTACCTCGTGCTCTACGGTGTCGCTCTCGTCACCGTCGGCCTGACTGCCTTCTACATGTCGCGCCTTGTGTTCCTCGCATTCTTCGGTGAGTACCGTGGCAGCCATGACGAGGGTGAAGTACATCCACATGAGGCGCCGTTCTCCATGCTGTTCCCGCTCTCCGTGCTGGCAGTGGGATCTGTCGTTGCGGGGTGGGTTGGGGTTCCGGCGTTCCTGATTGGTGCCGGCGGCGAGGGCACCGCGATTGAGCGGTTCCTTGCACCGGCGACGTTGGCGACAGGTGTATGGGAAGGCACCTTGAATCACTCGACTGAGCTCCTCCTTGCAGGGCTATCCGTCGCGGTGACCTTGGTAGGGGTCGGTGCCGCAGGGGTGATATTCCTTGGCGAGGGCGCATCGCCCCTCCTTGGGGAGCTCGTCCGACCGTTTCGGGACCTGTTTGCAGGTCGATGGTTCCTTGACGAGCTGTACGGCGCAGTCGTCGTGCGCCCGGTCGGTCGTGTGTCGTCGTACCTCGCGTCGTTCGACGCCGGGGTGGTGGAGGGGACGGTGACGCTCGTGGGTTCAAGCGTGACGGGTTTGGGAGGCATCCTTGCGCGCCTCCAGTCCGGGTATGTGCGGGGGTATGCGGTGACGATGCTGGTTGGCGCGGTCGGTGTGGTCGCGGCGGCGTGGGCGCTTCGCTGAGTTGCCCGGACAGGTGATGGTCGCGTGAACGGAGTTCCCCTGATCTCGCTGATGCTCGCCATACCCGCCCTTGGCGTGTTGGGGGTGATCGCTGGTGCCGGACGTGACGGTGCGGCGGCGCGCACGATTGCGCTGCTTTCGTCCGCAGTTACGTTCGTGATATCGCTGTTGCTCTGGGTCGGGTACGAACCCGCTGGTGCGCGCTTCCAGTTCGAGGAACAGGTCGATTGGCTCCCTGATTTCGGGATCAGCTACCACGTCGGAATCGACGGGATCAGCCTGCTGCTCATCCTGCTTACGACCATCTTCGTGCCGGTCGCGCTCGCGGCGTCTGGATCTTCGGTGGATACCCGCCTGCGCGAGTTTGCATCGTTGGTTCTGGTGCTGCAGTTTGCGATCCTCGGCGCGCTGGTGGCTCTCGATTTGTTCGTGTTCTACATCTTTTTCGAGCTCATGCTTGTGCCGACCTTCTTGCTCGTTGGGGTTTGGGGGGGCGAACGACGAGTGGCCGCGGCCATGCGGTTCTTCTTGTTCACAATGGTCGGTAGCGTCGCCATGCTCGTCGGGATGATCGCTCTCGGCACTTCGAAGGGCACCTTTGACTATGTGGGCTTGATTGACGCGCTGGGCAAGCCCGGTGGGTCAATCGGGGCTGCGACGGCCATGTGGCTGTTTGTGGCGTTCACATTGGCGTTTGCGATCAAGGTACCGCTCGTGCCGCTGCACTCGTGGCTGCCGGAGGCCTACGTCCAAGCGCCGGTTTCAGTCACCGTCCTGATGTCGTCGGTGATGGCGAAGGTTGGGACGTACGGGTTCCTCCGGTTTTCGATCGGGCTCTTCCCTGGTGCAGCGCAGGAGGCGGCATCAGCAGTCGCACTGCTCGCGACCCTTGGCATCGTCTACGGTGCCCTCGTGGCGGCGAAGCAGCGGGACCTGAAGCGGTTGGTGGCGTACTCGTCGATCAGCCACCTCGGTTTCGTGATGCTTGGCCTGGTGGCCGGCACGACCGAGGCGGTTCAGGGCGGCGTCATCCAGATGGTGAACCATGGCGTCTCGACCGGCGCACTCTTCCTCATGGCCGGCATGCTGAACGAGCGGGCGCGAACGTGGGCGATTGCACATTTTGGCGGCCTCGCGAGGGTCATGCCGGTTTTCGCTGCGCTCCTCGTGCTCGTGACGTTCTCTTCGGCAGGGCTACCGTTCACCAACGGGTTCACGGGTGAGTTCCTGATCCTGACTGGAGCCTTCCGCGCACCTGCCACGCATGTGTGGGCGTTCGCCGTCGTCGGCGCCGTCGGTGTCATCCTGGGGGCGGTTTACTTGCTGAGGATGTTCCAGCAGGTCATGCAAGGGCCGGTGAATCCCGCCTTCGTAGCCGGGAATGGTGGGGCCAACGGCCCATTTAGCATCGGCGACTTGACAGGCCGGGAGATGCTGATTCTAGCGCCGCTTGCGGTGCTGATCATCTGGATTGGCGTGTATCCGAAGCCGTTCCTGGACCGGAGTGCGCCGGCAGTGCGCGCCGTGACGGCGTCGTTCGCTGGGGCCTCTCGGTAGCAGACGTCCGGACGCCGGAGGCGGCGTCTCATCGGAAGGTGGATCTTGATGACGTTTGCGTTGCCGTCCCTCGACTGGTGGGCGATAGCCCCGATGCTTGTGCTCACACTGACCGGCTGCGCCACACTAGTCGCGGACCTGCTGCGCGCCGAAGACGCCAATCGCGAGCCGTTGGCTTGGATGACGGTCGCCGGCATCGCAATTTCAGCTGGCGTCGCCATCGCGTCGTGGGGGGAGGCGCCTCGCCTTGCGTTCTCTGACATGGTCTACTCGGACCCGTTCACGCAATTCTTCACTGTCTTGTTTGTGTCAGTGACTGCTGTGACCGTGTTGTTCTCGTTCGAGCAGCTGGGCCGTGAGGATTTTCACCCGGCCGAGTTCTACACGCTGATTGCCTTCTCCACGGTGGGCATGGTCTTGATGGCCGCAGCCGCTGACCTCGTCATGGTCTTTCTCGGCGTCGAATTGCTGAGCATCTGCCTGTACATCCTCACGGGCTTCTCGAGGCGTCGTATGGAGTCCGAGGAGTCCGCAATCAAGTACCTGCTGCTCGGCGCGTTCGCTTCGGCATTCCTGCTCTACGGCGTCGCGCTGGTCTACGGAAGTACCGGTTCCACCAACCTGTCGTGCGTTGGGCTCGCCATTGGCGCGAGCGGCGGACTTGCAGGGGCGTGTGACGGGGCCGTGGCTGCCGGCACGGCGTCGAAGGCAGTGCTGCTTGCCGGGGTCGGGCTCCTGATCGTTGGTCTTGGCTTCAAGGCGGCACTTGTTCCGTTCCACTCGTGGGCGCCTGACGTATACGAAGGGGCCCCGACGTCGATCACCGCGTACATGAGCGTGGGCGCGAAGGCTGCAGCGTTTGCAGCATTGCTTCGGGTGTTCCTCGTGGCGTTCCCCACGATTTCGCCGGATTGGTCCGTGGTGCTTGCGATCGTGGCGACACTGACGATGGTGACCGGCAACGCCGTCGCGCTCCTTCAGAAGAACATCAAGCGCATGCTCGGGTACTCGAGCATCGCCCATGCGGGATATATCCTCGTTGCGATCGTGTCTGCGAGCCACGTGGGGGCGACAAGCCTGCTGGTGTACGCCGTGGCGTATGCGGTCATGAACATGGGCGCGTTTGCCGTCGTCATGGCATTGGGACAGGCAGGCAATGAGCGCACCCTTATCACTGATTACGCCGGGCTATCGCGGCGACAGCCCCTGCTCGCCGCGCTCATGGCGGCGTTCATGCTGAGCCTTGCGGGAATACCACCAACGTTTGGTTTCGTCGGCAAGTTCTACGTATTCTCGGCGGCCGTGGAGTCCGGGTTTGCCTGGCTTGCCCTCATCGGCCTGCTATCGAGCGTCGCGAGCGTGTACTACTACCTTCGGGTCGTTCATCAGATGTACATGGTGGCGCCAGTCGGCGAAGCTGCGGAGCACGTTCCCGGCAGGTGGCTATCGCTGGTGGCCGTGGTGGCATGCGGGGCCGTCTTCCTGCTCGGGCTATTCCCAGGAGGAGTTGTGGCCGTCGCCAACGCATCGACGATGTTCGTGAAATAGCGAGGCCCAGCGACGGCGCGGGTGCGCTCGACCCACGTGTTACACATGGCGCCCGGCGTTTCCGCCGGGCGTCGGGATTCTCCGGTCAGGTACCTGAGACACCTGCCGGTTCCGTGGAGGTTCAGTGATGGCCGGCAACTTCAGCACATTCGAGAGTGCACGACTTAGCCGTGCGCCGGCGGCCGACCTGCGAGGGCGTGACCTGATCTCAATCGCGGACTTCACGGCGGCGGAATTGCGCACCATCCTGCATCGAGCGCACTCGCTGAAAGCGGAACGAACCGCTGGTGTGCCCCATCGACTGCTCGAAGGCAAGACCCTTGCGATGATCTTTGAGAAGCCGAGCCTGCGCACTAGATGCACGTTTGAGACCGGAATGACGCAGTTCGGTGGCCACGCGATTGACTTGGCACAAAATCATATGCAAATGGGTACACGTGAAAGTGTCCCGGATGTGGCCAGAAATCTTGATCGGTGGGTCGACGTGATCATGGCGCGGGTGTTCGCCCATCAAACCGTCGTCGACTTGGCCGCCTATGCTCGCGTCCCGGTGATCAACGGGCTTTCGGACCATAGCCATCCATGCCAGATCCTGGCGGACCTGCAGACGATTGAGGAGCACCGCGGGCGGCTCACGACGCTGAAAGTGGCGTACGTGGGCGACGGGAACAACGTGACGACATCGCTCATCTACGCTGCCGGAATCCTGGGGATGGACCTGCACGTGGGCGCTCCGGCGGGGTACCAGCCCACGGCCGACGTGCTTGACCGAGCGCGCGCCCAAGCAACGGGTAGTGATGGTGAGATCGTCGTCCATGCGGACCCAGTGGCTGCAGTCGATGGTGCAGATGTCATTTACACGGACGCGTGGGTCAGCATGGGGCAAGAAGCCGAGTCCGCCGAGCGGATGCGCGTCTTCCCGCCGTTTCAGGTCAACGGCGCCCTTCTCGCTCATGCGCAGCCTGACGCGATTGTGATGCACTGCCTTCCGGCGCATCGAGGGTTGGAAATCACCGATGAGGTCATGGACGGCCCGCAGTCGGTGGTGTTCGACCAGGCGGAGAACCGCCTCCACGCACAGAAAGCGATCCTCGCACTGCTCCTCGGCGTCTGACCAACTTGTCCGTTCCGCATAGGGCCCGGATTGGGCGCCGTACCGACACCAACCGGTTTCTGTGGTGCGCCAGTCGGCGTACCGGGGTATGCTGCCGGAAGGTTTCACCGCACGGGGCGGTGTGCGGGCGGGAACGCTGACGTGCAACAGGCGTTGTGGCTCCTCGGCAAGGTCACGCCACTCGCGGTCCTAGATATCGCACTGGTAACCCTGATCATCTACGGCTTCCTGGTGCTGATCAGGGGGACGCAAGCCGACCAGTTGGTCCGGGGTGCATTGATCCTGCTCTTGGCGACCGGCCTACTTGGTTCGTGGCTGAACCTGACCATGCTGAACTGGCTCGTCCAGAACAGCCTGCCAGCTGTCTTGGTGTCGTTGCCGGTCGTCTTCCAACCAGAGTTACGGCGGGTGCTTGAGCAGCTCGGGCGAACCGGAAACATCCTCGCCGGTCCGCGGCTTCGCGTCACGGCACACCACGGTATGACTGTCGCCGACGAGGTCGCGAAGGCGTGCCAGATGCTGGTTGATCGCGGCTATGGCGCTCTGATCGTGATCGAACGGGTCACCGGTCTTGAGGAATACGTTCAGTCGGCAACAAGGCTCGACGCGATCCTCTCGGCTGATCTCCTGAATCAAGTGTTCTTCAAGGGGTCGCCGCTGCATGATGGTGCCGCCCTCGTGCGGGGCGACCGCGTCGTTGCCGCCCGGTGCCTGCTGCCGCTCAGCGAGAACCACGACCTTGCGCCCGAGGTAGGCACACGCCACCGGGCTGCGGTCGGCATCACGGAGTCGACGGATGCGGTCTGTGTCGTGGTTTCGGAGGAGACTGGAGCGGTTTCAATCTGCGAACACGGACGCATCCAGCGGATTCCTGACGCATCCCACCTTGCGTCGGCACTCCTCCAGTTGGTTGGATCACCGAGAACAGCCGACGACGCTGATCAGGTGCCTAACGGGAGCCCGCGCGTCGACAGCCTCATCTCCCGGTTTCCTTCCCTTGGCAAGGTGACCAGGTGAGGTCAGTCGCGCGTGCGATTGCGACGTGGCGGTTTGGCTTGGCGCTCTCGGTCGCTGTGGTCCTCTGGGCGAGCCTGACGTTCGCGCAGAACCCTGAGCGTGAGGATGTGTACCCGACCGACATTCCGATCGAGGTGCGAGGGCTTGCGCCGACGCTCGTGGTTGCAAACGAACTTGGGTCGGTGCGTGTCCGAATCGTTGCACCAGAGGACTCATGGCGTCGTCTGCAAGCCTCAAGTTTTCGGGCAACCCTTGACCTTGCACAGCTCCCGGCAGGACTGCACCAGCGGGAGATTACCGTTGAGTGCTCGGATCCCGATGTCCGCATGCTGGTCTGGACGCCAGCGAAAACGTCCGTTCGGATTGAGGAGACGCGCACGATTTCGGTGCCGGTGCGCGTGAATTTTGTCGGCGCCGTACCGTTCGGGTACCGCGTCGTCGGGGCGCCCCTCGTTTCACCAGGCACGGTGGCCGTGGTGGGGCCGGCAAGCATCGTTGAAAAGGTGACGGACGCCGGGGTCACCGTCCGGATGGACGAGCTCAAGTCGACGGTCGAGCGGACGATCAAGCCCGAGCCGCGGGGAGGAAGCGGCGTCGTCGGCGGCGTGCGCGTCGAACCGCAGTCGGTCAGCGTGACAGTCGAGGTTGAGCAGATCGCCGGTTCGAAGGCGGTGCCGGTTGTCGCGTCGGTGAAGGGCCAGCCTGCCGCAGGGTTCGGCCTTGCGGGAGTGGCGGTCGAACCGTCGACCGTACAGGTAGTTGGGGACCCTTCGGTGCTTGAGCGACTGTCGACCTTGACGACGCAAGACGTCGACGTGACCGGCTCGACCGCGGACGTGAGCCGGAACGTTTCGGTTGTGCGCCCGGTCGGCGTAAGTGTGGTTGGCGAGGCACCGCTCGCGGTGCGTGTTCGTGTCACGCCGCTCCCTGCTCAGCAGGCGCGAACGGTCGCGGTCGTCGCGACCGGGCTGATGGCGGGGCTGACCGCCACGATGGAGCCATCGTCGGTCACCGTGGTCCTTTCCGGGCCGCAGCCGGTTCTCCTGCGGCTCGCCGCTGGAGACGTTGAGGGGCAAGTTGACCTGACAGCACTCGGGCCCGGCTCGTTTCTCGTGCCGGTGACGGCGACTGCGTCGGAAGGGGTGCGCATCGAGCGGACCGAACCTGATCGTGTGGCAGTCGTGGTCACGTTGTCGACGGCGGTTCCTGCGCTGGCACCGTAGCGACCGCCCCAGGGCGGTGCGGCAATCGCCGCAGGGTCGTTGCATGACGGGAAGGTTCGTCTTGCGGGGCGCGCCGGTCGGAGGGCAGATGGGCACGAGCGGAACGGCGGCGAGCGGCGTCGATGCGGACCGCGCGTACCGCTATCGTGTCCGCCGAGGAGTGGCGGCGTGGTTTGACCGGTTCGCTACCACGCGTCGCGAGTGGCGTGCCCGCAACGCCTACTACCATGGGGAGGTCTCACGTCTTGCCCGTCAGGTCATTCCCCCGGGGGCACGTGTTCTCCTGCTAGGGTGCGCGACTGGCGACTTGCTTGCCTCGCTCCGGCCGTCGTTCGGGGTAGGGGTTGACGTAAGCGGTGCCATGGTGCGTGAGGCGAACGAGCGCTGGGCGCGCCCCGGCGCCGTGCCAGGGAGCACACTCGCCTTTATTCAGGGCGACGCGCAGGAGTTGCCGCTCAGGTCGACGTTCGACTACATCGTCTGCTCCGACTTGCTTGGGTACCTTGAGGACATTCAGGCGACACTCGTCGGTCTCCATGCGGTTTCGAACCGGCGGACGACGATCCTCGTCACGTCGTGGAACTGGGCGTGGCAACCCCTGCTCCGTGCCGCCGAGACCGTTGGCCTGAAGATGCCGGACCCGGGCCAGAACTGGCTTGGGCGGAACGACATCGAGAATCTCTTCGCGCTCGCCGACCTTGAGGTGCGTTCGCGAGAGGCGGCGCTGCTGTCACCACTTGAGCTCCCAACAGCTGGTCCGCTCGTCAACCGGGTGTTGGTGAACGTGCCGGCATTGCAGCACCTCGCGCTCGTCCATGCCTGGGTCGTGCGGCCGAAAGGATTCAGGCCTGTTGCCGAGGTGTTGACGACCACGGTTCTCGTGCCGTGCCGGAACGAGGAGGGCAACATCCGCGCGGCGGTGGAGCGACTACCCGCGCTTGGGTCACACACAGAGATGATCTTCGTCGATGGCGCCTCGACCGATGGGACGCGAGCTGCAATCCTGGATGAGATCGAGCGATACCGCGGGGTACGCGACATCAAGCTGCTCGATCAGGTGCCCCGCCCAGACAGTCGGCCCGACCCGGATTCGCCGTTCGCAGCGACGACCGGCTTCGTGAACGGTCGCTTCGTCGCAGGTTCCTATGCGCGCCCACCCGGGGTAGTCACGGAGACAAGGTCGGGCGCACCGAAGGATGCCGGGCCAGTCATCATGCTCAAGTTGGGCAAGGGTGATGCCGTACGCAAGGGGTTCGCGGCGGCATCGGGTGACGTGCTGTTCATCCTCGATGCTGATCTCACCGTGCCGCCGGAAGACCTACCAAAATTCCTTGAGCCGATCGCTGCCGGACGCGCCGAATTCGTGAACGGCACGCGGCTTGTCTATCCGCTCGAAGAAGAGGCGATGGGTCCGATCAACTTGGTGGGGAACCGGTTTTTCAGCATCGTCTTTACTTGGCTGCTGGGGCAGCCCATCAAGGACACGCTATGTGGCACCAAGGTGCTGCGGGCGTCGGACTACCGTATTCTGGCGGCGAACCGTTCGTATTTCGGGGACTTCGATCCGTTCGGCGACTTTGACCTGCTCTTCGGGGCGGCACGGCTCGGCCTGAAAATACTTGAGGTGCCAGTCCGGTACCGGCGAAGGACCTACGGGTACTCCAAGGTGCTGGTCTTCAAGCACGGCATCCTGCTGCTGCGGATGAGCGTGATCGGGTTCCGGCGTCTGAAGCTCGCCCGGTGGGTGGGGCAAGCGGTCCCGCCGTCAATCGCGGCATGACCGACCCGCGCGTGGGGGGCATATCGTGACCTGGCGGTACGTCGAGGTACGTGACCGTGACGGGCCGCTATGGCGCCGCTTCCTTGGCATCTGGCGCCAACGTCAGCTCCTGAAGCGCATGGCGCAGCGCGACGTGCGGCAACGCTACGCAGGGGCTTCACTTGGGACGTGGTGGGCGGTCGTGAACCCGCTCGTCTTCGTGGGTGCGTACACCCTGCTGTTCACGGTGATCTTTCGGGCACGGTTGACGCCCGATGCGCCGCCATCGGCCTACGCGATGTACGTAGTGAGTGGCCTGCTGCCGTGGGTTGCGTTCACCGAGGTGGCGACACGAGCCACCCAGACCGTTGCGGAGCATCGCGGGCTTATCAAGTACACGCTGTTTCCCGCGGAACTCCTGCCGCTCACCGGGCTCTATGGCGCGATGGTCTCGCAAGTTACCGGGTTCGTCGTCGTGGCGGGGATATCCGCAGTCGTTTCGGGAAGCCTCTCGGTCGGGGCACTGTGGATCGTTCCGGCACTCGCCTGCGAGGTGGTGT
>CAILQO010000124.1 GCA_903836285.1 uncultured Chloroflexota bacterium | reverse complement strand
CCGGTCGCTCATCGTGATCGAACATGCACCGGACGACGTGCTGCACCTCGTCGATCGCGTCGCAGTTCTCGACGACGCTGGGCGGGTCGTGTGCACGGGCACACCAGACGAGGTGTTCGTCGGGCATCTCGACGTGGTCCGTGCGCTTGGTGTACGCCTGCCTGCTTGGGCGGTCGTCGCCGCGATTGCCGGATCGCCGCGCATGCCCCGGTCGCCAGACGAAGCCGCGCGGATGCTTGCAGGGGCGCGCCTACCTCCCTCACGCGCCGGCGCTGGGGAGGGGCAGGCGGTGGAAGCGTTGGCGCCTGACCGCCCAGAACAGTGGGCACCACGAACGATGCCACGCTTGTCGATGCGGGGTGTCGGGTTTCGCTATCCAGGCGCGACGCGTGACTCGGTTTCTGGCGTCGACCTTCACCTTCACGCTGGCGAACTGGTGGCGGTGGTCGGAGGGAACGGCGCAGGGAAGAGCACCCTTGGCCTGATGATGGCGGGGGCACAGGCGCCGACCGAGGGGGCGCTGTCGCTCGATGGTCGGGTCCTGGACTCGGTGCCCTTGGCCGAACGGCGGCGCCGGCTCCGGTACGTGTTCCAGTACCCCGAACACCAGTTCGTGGGAGATACCGTACGCGCAGATCTCGAGGCGGCGGTGAAGGTCGAACGCCTGCCCGCCGTTGAGGGGGCGTCGCGCGTGGCAACGGCCATGAAGTCGGCTGACCTTGACCACCTGGCAGACGCCAACCCATTCACGCTTTCCCACGGGCAGAAGCGTCGGCTGTCGGTTGCAGGTGCCCTGATCACTGACCCGGACGTGATCGTGCTCGACGAACCGACTTTCGGGCAGGACGATCGCCATGGCGGGCGCCTGATGCGCCGCGTGGCCGAGCGGGTAGCGTCGGGCGCGACCGCGGTGGTGGTGACGCACGACCTGGACCTGGTGGCGGAGTACGCGACGCGGGTCGTCGCGCTTGCGGATGGCCGGGTGGTGTTTGACGGCCATCCGGCCGAGTTGCTGGCGGATGATGTGCTGCTGGCGGCGTGCGCGCTGCGCCGGCCGCCGGCCGCGGAGGTCGTGGCGCGTGCGGTGGCCCTGCGGCTGCAGGTGCCTGACCTGGTGTGCCGTCACCACCTGGAACGGATCCTGGATGGGATGGTGCCGGGCGGTGGGGGCGCGCCGGGGCCGGGACTATCCCGAGCGTCCCCGGATACGGTCCTACCCTCGGCGCGCCCGGATACGGGCCTACCCACCCAACCCCCTTTCCGAAGCGGGACGGGGGAGTCAGGGCGAAGTGCGCCCCCGACGATGGTGCGCGAAGCAAGCACCAAATCGCCGGGCATGGGTGCGCCGCCGCCGTCGTGGCTGGCTCGGCGCAACCCAACGGTGAAGTTTGCGACGGTGATCGTGCTTGGCCTTGCGATGACCTTCATCACCGACCCTGTGACGCCGGCGGCGTGGTGGTTGGTCGCCCTCGGCGTCGCTGCGACAGCGGGCGTGACGCCGCGGCGGTTGCTCCCGGCGCTTGTCCCAGTGGCGGCGTTCGCGTTCGGGCTGTTCATGACCAACGCGTTCCTCGCGGCGCGTCCGCCCGGTGAGGTAGTCGTGGCAGGTGCCGGGCCGTTCCGCCTGACATGGCACGGTATCTGGCTGGGGATTGCCCTTGCGTTGCGCGGGTTGGCGACGGCGACGGTCGGCCTGACCTTCATCATGACGACCGATCCAACTGATCTTGTGATCAGCTTGATCCATCACGGGCGGTTGCCGTACCGGTGGGGCTACGCAGTACTGGCGGGTTATCGGTTCCTGCCGGGCCTCGCCGAGGAGCTGGCGCAAGTGCGGCTGGCCCGGCGGGTGCGGGGGGAGGATGTCGCCGACGGGTGGCTGGCAAGGCTGGGGGCGCCGGTGCGGGAGTTGCGCATTCTGCTGACGGTGGCCATCCTGCGGGCGTCGCGGCTGGCCATCGCGATGGATGCGCGCGGTTTCGCCGACGTGCGGGAGCGAACGTACTACCGTGTGGTGGGGCTGACCGGCGCCGACGCGGCGCTCGCCGCCGGTGCGATCGCGACGCTTGGCGCGGTGGTTGCCACCACGTGGCGGCTAGGTGTGCTGCGTGGTGCGCTCGGGTAGGGTTCACCGATGCCCGGTCCGCTTGGCGAGTTCGAGTTGATCGCCGCCCTTGCCTCCCGCCTTGAAGCGCCGCCGGACGGTATTGGCATCGGTGACGACGCCGCGACATGGCACCCGACGCCGGGCATGCTTGCCGTCGCGACCACCGATGCCTTGGTGGAAGGGATCCACTTTCGACTGGACTGGACCACGCCGCGCGACCTTGGGTGGAAGGCGCTTGCGGTCAACCTGTCCGACGTGGCAGCGATGGGCGCGCACCCGAGGCATGCCCTCGTGACGGTGGCGATGGCGCCCGATCGCGCCGACGTGGTGCTGGGCATCTACGAAGGCATTGGGGAGTGCGCGCGGGCCGCCGGGGTGTACGTGGTCGGGGGAGATACGGTCCGCACGACCGGTCCCCTTGCCCTGACCGTTGCCTTGTACGGCGAGGTCCATCCTGACCGCTTGCTCCGCCGTGCGGGGGCCAAGCCGGGCGACGTGGTGGCTGTGACTGGTGCCGTCGGCGCGGCGGCCGCGGGCCTGCGTGTCCTAGCTGGCGACGAACCGGTCGACCTGTCAGTGGCAGCACCCCTGGTGCGGGCGCACGTCCGTCCGCAGGCACGGCTGCACGCTGGTCCGGCGCTCGCGGCGGTAGGGGTGCGGGCGGGGATTGACGTCAGCGACGGCGTGGCTTCCGAGGTGATGCACCTCGCGCGCGCCAGTGGCGTCGAGGTTGAGATCGATCTCTGCCAGTTGCCGTTGCACCCTGCGGCCGTCGCCACCTTCGGCATGGTCCAGGCGCGCGACCTGGCACTGACTGGTGGCGAGGACTACGAATTGCTGGTCGCGGTGGCGCCGGGAGTACTTGGCGTGGCCCAAGCGGCGGTCGCGCCGCACACCGGGCTGACGGTGATCGGGAGGGTGACCGGACTGGCTGCTGGGGGTCGCGTCCGGTACGTGGCCAACGGCGATGCACTGGGCGCGCCCGGCACGGGGTACGTGGCGTTCTGACTGCGGCCACCCGCGTGGGCGAGTGCGGAGCGATCGACCCAAGCTTGCCGACACTCGTACTGGTGGAGGCAGCTGCAGAGGTAATCGGGGGGCCGTCAACGCTGACGACCCCCTTCACCGCCGATGGGGGCAACGCCCCCCGGAGGTCAGTGGTCGGCGACGTGGTCCTCGGGCTTGCCGTGATCCTCGTCTTCGGGGTCGGCGTGCTCTTCCTTGACCGCGGCGATCTCGGCGTGGCGCACGCCTTCGATCTGATGTCCGTAGGCAAGGTGCGCGTGGTGCGCGGCGGTGACGTGATCGTCGGCGTCGTCAGCGGCGGCGGCCTTGAGGTGCTCGTGGGCCGCGACCTCGAAGTGGTGCGCTGCCTTGCGGTGGTGCTGCGCCGCGGAGTGATCGAGCTCGTGCTCGCGCTTGGTAACCATCAGCAGGTATCCCTTCACTTGTATGGCAGGTGCATCACGTCAAGCTGTTTTTGCGGTGAAAGGCGTCACCAAACGGCGAATGTTGCATCGCCCCTGCATTGAAGGGACTATACCGGCCGGGCGTACCGACGCCAAACGGGCCTGCCGGTCACCGCGATGACCTTCCAACGGATCTTGGCATGCCGTGCCCGTCGCAGCGGATCGGATTTCAGGGTGCCGATCAGACATTGGCGTGATGCGAACAGCACCCGGCTTTCCGGTTACGTTCGGGGCCAATACTCGCGAAGCAGGCCCTTGCGCTTTCAGGGGCGCCACGGCTTCGGGCCGAGCGTGACCAGTCCAAACGCCTCGGGGTCACCCACCCCCACGGGTGGCCCCGAGGCCAGTCGACCATCCGCAAGCGCACGGGAACTTGGTGCGCGAGGAGTGCACGGATGGCCATTGATGCCGTCATCTTTGACGTCAACGGCACCCTCGTTGACATCGCCACCGACGAATGGGGCGACCGCACCCTAGGCGTCTTGAAATACCACCTGCGGTATTGCGGCGTGCGCCTTGGGCGGCGCCACCTTCGGGCGAACCTTCGGGCGGCGGTGAAGCGTCACCTTGAGTCGTCGCCACACCCGTACCCAGAACTCGACTGGACGCTTGTCTGGCGCGACGTCGTCGGTGAGGCGGGGGCCTTCGACCACGGGCGCTTGGCGGGCGCTTCGGCAGAGGCCGAGGAGCGGCGGGCGCAGTTTTGCCTCGACCTTGCACGCTTGCACCGGTCGGCGGCGCGCACGCACCTGCGCGCCTTCCCGGGGGCTTTGGCCATGCTCGACACCCTCCGCCAACGGTACGCGCTTGCCATCGTGACCGACGCGCAGTGGGCGTTTGCTCGCCCCGAACTCGAGGAACTTGGCATCGCCGAACGCGTGCCGCACGTCACGGTGTCGGGCGAACACGGCATCCGTAAGCCAGACGAACGCCTGTTCCGTGATGCCTTGCAGGCGCTCGGGGTAACTGCGGACCGGGCGGTGTATGTGGGGAACGACCCGTTCCGGGACGTGCATGGGGCGCAGGCGGCGGGGATGCGGGCCATATTGGTGGGCGACAAGAAGGCCGCCGCGACGATGCCCGTGGGGCACAAGCCAGACGGGCGGGTGAAGCAGGTACGGGACGTGATCCCGGTGATCGAGGCGCTTGCGCGGGGCTAGCGATCCTGACGCGTCACGCGAAGCCAAAGAGGCGCGCGGGGGTGTCCCAAAGGATGGCGTGCCGTTGCCCGGCGGTAAGGGGCAGGTCGCGTTCGACGTAATCGAGGGCCTGTTGTAGCGGGACGAGGCGCCCGGACCCGGGGAAGCCGGTGCCCCACATCATGCGGTCGGCGCCGAACGCCCCGACAAGCTTGGTGACGAATGGGTGCGTGTCGAGGTATGGGTACCCCTGCTTCGAGGCAATCTGGTAGTCGCCGATCTTGGCGTAGACGTCCGGGAAGTCGGCGAGGCGCAGGATTGGGTCGAACGAGGGGTGTGGGGGCGCCTCGGTGACGTCGGGCTTGCCGATGTGGTCGATGATGACGCGGACGCCGGGGTGTCTCGCGATCATGCGGGCCAAGGCGTCGGCGTGGCGAGGCCACATGTGGAACTGGAGGATGGCGCCGGTGTCGCGGGCGACCTGCCAGAGGGCGTCGTTCTCGGGCGCGTCAACCCACCATGCGCCGCGCGGGTCGCGGTCGTAGAAGAGGGGGTGGAAGCGAACGCCGGCGAGGCCCCGCCTCATCCAGTGGCGGAGGTCGTCCGCGTTCGTGGGCGACTCAGGGTCGACGAGGCCGATGCCGGCGAGGCGCCCGGGGTGCGCTTCGAGGCACTCGATGACGTAGGTGTTGTCCCACCCGAAGGCGCTGCTTTGGATGAGAACGGTGTGCGCGATGCCGTACGTGTCCATCTCTTCGAGAAGCCACTCGACCGGGGCGGGACCTTTGGGCCACGCGATCTTTGCGCCGACGGCGGGTTGGTGTCCAGGCT